>JAFVFA010000015.1 GCA_017475725.1 Spirochaetales bacterium | reverse complement strand
TACTGTGCGATCATCTTCTTTCCACCGCCGCTGTAGCCGGTGAGGGAGAAGCATGTGAGCTCTATGTCCTTGGGAAGAAGCCCGCACTCGATCAGAGGCGCCACGAGCGAGATGAATCCGCTTGCATGGCAACCGGGGTTCGCTATCCGCTTGGACTTGGCTATCTGCTCCTTCCTTCCACCGATCTCGGCGAAGCCGTAGGTCCAGCCATCCGCAGTCCTGTGCGCGGTGGATGTGTCTATTATGCAGACGTTGCCGTTGCTCACCAGCGAGACCGACTCCCTTGCGGCATCGTCGGGAAGGCAGAGGAACACTATGTCCGCGCTGTTCATCACAGCGGCCTTGGCCTGGTTGTCCTTCCTGAGCTCGTCCGAGATGGTCAGAAGCTCTATGTTACTGCGCCCTGAGAGTCTGCTCTGGATCCTGAGACCAGTGGTCCCTGCGCTTCCGTCAATGAAAACCTTCTTCATGCAAATTCCTCCAGATATGCAAGCTGCTCCTCAACCGACTCCACAGAGGTGCCCCCCGCGGAGATCCTTCTCTTGACGCAGTTCCCAAGATAGATGGCCTGGTAGACGTCATTCTCAATCAATTCGCTGAATTTCCTGTAGTCCTCAAGGGGCAGGTCCTCCAGGATGTGGCCTGTGCGGATGCAGTGCGAGACCACCGAACCGGAGACCTTGTAGGCGTCCCTGAACGGAAGGCCCTTCAGAACCAGATAGTCCGCAAGGTCCGTGGCGTTCATGAAGCCCTTCTTCGCGGCCTGCTGCATGGCTTCAGCGTTGACCTTCATGCTCTCAATCATGGGTGCACAGACCCTGAGGCAGAGGCTTACGGTGTCGCAGGCATCGAACAGACCCTCCTTGTCCTCCTGCATGTCCTTGTTGTATGCGAGGGGGAGGCCCTTGAGGGTTGTCAGCAGGCCCATCAGATCCCCGTAGACCCTGCCGGTCTTTCCGCGGCAGAGCTCCGCCATGTCCGGGTTCTTCTTCTGCGGCATTATGCTGGACCCTGTGGAGAAGTCATCAGACATCTCCACAAAGCCGAACTCCTGGCTGGACCAGAGGATCAGCTCCTCGCTCAGTCTGCTCAGGTGCATCATTATCAGGGACAGGGCGCTGAGCATCTCTACGCAGAAGTCCCTGTCGGAGACGCCGTCCATGCTGTTCAGACAGATCTCGTCGAACCCAAGCTGCCTGGCCTCGAAAAGCCTGTCTGTGTTGTAGGTGGTCCCTGCAAGGGCGCAGCTCCCTATTGGGCTGACGATCAGCCTCTTCCTGCAGTCCGCAACCCTGCCGATGTCCCTTGTGAACATCATGGCGTAGGCAAGTATGTAGTGGGAGAACAGGACAGGCTGCGCATGCTGAAGGTGTGTGTATCCTGGCATGATCACTTCCTTGTTCTGCTGTGCCTTGTCCCTGATGGCCTTGATCAGGGCCTTCAGGAGCTCGGTGAGCTCGTCGGAGAAGTCCCTGAGGTACAGCCTCATGTCCAGGGCAACCTGGTCGTTCCTGCTCCTTGCGGTGTGCAGCTTCTTGCCTGCATCACCAATCCTCTCGGTCAGGACCTGCTCCACGAACATGTGGATGTCCTCAGCCTTCGGATCTATCTCAAGCTTGCCAGTTTCGATGTCCTGATATATCTGCTTAAGCGCTGAAATGATGCAATCTGCCTCGTCAAGGGTTATTATCCCTTGATTTGAAAGCATGGCTGCGTGAGCCATGCTTCCTGTTATGTCCTGCCTGTAGAGCCTACAGTCAAAACCGATCGACGAGTTCAAGCTGTCAGCGAGGCTGTTGACCTCTCCTGCGGTCCTTCCGGCCCACATCTTTGCCATGGCGGCCTCCTTTCAGAGCTTTCCCTGCTCCCTGAGGGCCTGGACCTTGGTCGGAAGACCCCAGAGGTTGATGAAGCCCTCGGACTGCTTCTGGTCGTAGTCGCTCTCGCCGAATGTGACAAGGTTCTCGGAATAGAGCGAGTAGGGGCTTGTCATTCCCGCAGGTATTATGTTGCCCTTGTAGAGCTTGAGCTTCACATCACCTGTGACGTACTTGTTGGACTCGTTGGCGAACGCTGTCAGGGCCTCCTGCAGCGGCGAGTACCACTTCCCGTTGTAGATCAGGTCTGCGTAGTCAACCGCAAGCTTCTGCTTCAGGTGCAGTGTGTCCTTGTCCACTGTGATCATCTCAAGCTGCTCGTGGGCCTTGTAGAGGATCGTTCCGCCGGGGGTCTCGTAGACGCCCCTGTCCTTCATTCCTATGAGCCTGTTCTCGACAATGTCGATGATTCCGATGCCGTTCTCACCGCCCAGCTTGTTGAGCTTCTCGATGATCTTGGAGGCCTTCATCTTCTCTCCGTCGATTGCAACCGGGGCGCCGGCCTCGAAGCTGATCGTGACATAGGTCGGCTTGTCCGGAGCCATTGCAGGGGAGACCCCCATCTCCAGGAAGCCCGGCTTGTCCAGGTTCGGCTCATTTGCGGGGTCCTCAAGGTCCAGACCTTCGTGGCTCAGATGCCAGAGGTTCTTGTCCTTGGAGTAGTTCGTCTCCCTTGAGATCTTGAGAGGCACGTTGTGGGCCTCGGCGTAGTCGATCTCCTCGTCTCTGGACTTGATTGACCATTCCCTCCAGGGGGCGATGATCTTCATGCCAGGTGCGAACCTCT
>JAFVFA010000090.1 GCA_017475725.1 Spirochaetales bacterium | reverse complement strand
GGATGACAGTACGGCTGGAAGATAGTATGAAAGCTCGAAGAACTTCTTCTGTCCCGGCTTTCTGAGTTGCATGATCAGAACTGACAGCAGGAGAGCTATCACGACCATAGGGATGAAGCATCCCAAGGTGAAGAACCCTGTTGCCTTGAGTGAGTTCAGGAGGGGGAAGCCTCCGTTGCTCTTGGTGAAGAGATAGACATAGTTGTCGAATCCAGTGAATTTCCAGTTTCTGCCAACGGCCTCCCTGTTGGTAAGGCTTGTCATGAAGGCGTTGATGATAGGATAGAAACTGAACATCGCAAAGAACAGAAGGCATGGCACTGTGAACGCGAAACCGTATCTGGCCTGCTTCCTTTCTATGCTATAGGTCTTTTTCTTTGATTTCATAATGAAAATCCTTGGTTTTTTTTCTTCAAATACAGTCGATGGGCCACAACTGTGACCCATCGACGAAGCTAACGAGTTGATTCAGGAACTCACTCTGCAAGCAGCTCGAGAACGTTGGCCTGGAGTGTCTTGTAGGCATCTGCCGGATCAACACCCTGGAGCATGACGTTGTTGATTGCTGTATCGATCTGTGACTGGATGGAAGCCGAGTTCTTTCCATGATAGACGATGTGGGCTCTTGCAAAATCGCTGCTGAAGACCTCTGAATAAGGCATTGACTTGTATGTGTCACTGTTCATGAGAGTCTTGAGAGGCTGGATCAGACCGACCTGTGTGAGGTAGAGCTCTGCATGGCCCGGTGTGAGCAGGAAGTACTTGATGAGCTCCCAGCCCCAGTACTGCTGAGCGGCAGTAGCCTCTGAGTTGACATGGTAGTAGTGACCATAGTAGCAGCCTGCGACGTTGTTCACAGCATTTGCGAACACTGGGTACGGAACGACCATCCAGTCTCCGCTGTTGTAGAAGTCTGGGTTATCGGAAAGGATTCTTGACTCCTGATAGAGACCTGTGTTGGCCATTGCGATGTCCAGGTTGTGCTTGTTGAAGAGCTTTCTGGCAGCTGTGAGAGTTGAGTTACCAAGGTTGTTTCCGCTTGGTCCCCAGTTCTTCATGAATGTCAGAGCCTCGATCCATGCGGCCTCGTTGACGCAGCCCTCTGTCTCTGAGAGAGATCCACCAAGCTGCTCGACCATCGGAACGAAGTATGTGAGTGAGTAGGAATACCTGAAGTCGAATCCTCTTCTTGTGATGATGTCACCATCTCTGAGGACGATCTTCTTGGAGACCTCGACCATGTCCTCCCATGTCTTCGGATAGTCTTTCTCAGGATCGAGACCAGCAAGGCGGAAGACTTCCTTGTCAAGGAAGATGCACCAGTTCGTCAGCTCGAGAGGGATGCCGTAGAAGTCACCGTCAAGGTAGACTGCGTCGATCATGCCGTCGACATACTGTGCGCGCATGTCATCTGCATCCTTGAATCCGACAACTGAGTAATCGACTGGAGCGACAAGGCCCTTCTCAATGTACTCATAGGAGTTCTCGATCGGGAGGTTCCAGACTGTCGGGCCATTGCCTGCGGCATAGGCTGTCTGCATGTTCTGGCGGAGTCCCTCAGCTCCATAGCGGGCGACCTCGATCGTTACATTTGGATGAGCTGCTCTGAACTCGTCAAGCCACTGATCCTCGAGCTTCTGTCTTGCGGCATCCTCGTGTGTCCAGAATACGATTGTGACAGGAGCATCCTTGTCGAAAGATGCAGCTTCCTGAGCGCCCTGTGCGAACATAGGAGCGATCAGAGCGAAAACCAAAAGCATTGCGATAAATACTTTCTTCATATTTCTTCTCCTTTTGTGTGTGTAGGGTTTAACCTCTAGCATCACAATTATAGATTACAATAACGCATAACGCAACAAACATTTTTTACTGGATGAACAAAAAACCCCATTCAAGGCCTCTCAAATGGGGTTTTTGCCATTGGCAACCCTTTTTGATGCAAAAAAATCGGGGCCGACGCAAGCCAGCCCCAAGACCATCGGAAACGATTCCGAACCATGTCTGTCGTCAGTGTTCAGCCTCGAACTTCTTGAGGAAGTCAACAAGGGCCTCAACGCCCTCCTTCGGCATCGCATTGTAGATGGATGCCCTGAGTCCGCCGACACTCTTGTGTCCCTTAAGGTTGTCGTAGCCTGCCGCCTTCGTGGCCGCCACGACCTCGGCATCGAGCTCTGCGCTGCCTGTCACGAACGGGATGTTCATGAGGGAGCGGTCCTTCTTCTCGACAGTTCCCTTGAACATCTTGCTCTGGTCAAGGAAGTCGTAGAAGACCTTTGCCTTCTCCTGGTTGATCTTGTCCATCGCCTTGAGTCCGCCAAGGCTCTTCAGGTACTTGAAGACCTTGCCGCAACAGTAGATGGCCCAGCAGTTCGGTGTGTTGTACATGCTGCCTGCATCTGCGTGCGTCTTGTACTGGAGGTAGATCGGCAGGTTCTCCAGATCGTCACGGATAAGGTCCTCACGGATGATAACCACGACCATTCCTGCTGGACCGACGTTCTTCTGCACTCCTGCGTAGATCAGACCGTAGTCCGAGACGTTGCATGGCCTTGAGAGGAACATGGAGCTCTGGTCAGAGACCAGGATGTGGCCCTTTGTGTTCGGAAGCCTGTTCCAGGTCACACCATGGATGGTCTCGTTCTCGCAGATGTAGACGTAGTCAGTGTCCTCCGGGATGTCCAGGTCCGAGCAGTCAGGGATGTATGTGTAGTTCTTGTCCTTGGACGATGCCGCAACGATGACCTCACCGACCTTCTTCGCCTCAGCAATGGCCTTCTTCGACCAGGCGCCGGTCTCTATGTAGACGGCCTTGCCGTTCTTCATCAGGTTCATCGGGATCATGGAGAACTGGAGAGTGGCTCCACCCTGGATGAACAGGACCTTGTAGTTGTCCGGGATTCCCATGAGATCCCTGAGGTCCTTCTCCGCATCGTCTATGATCTGCTGATAGACCTTCGATCTGTGGCTCATCTCCATGACGCACATGCCGCTTCCGCGGTAGTTCATCATCTCATCACGGATCTCCTCAAGGACAGGCTCAGGCATCATTGCCGGACCAGCTGAGAAATTGAACACTCTACCGTACTTCATAAGTCCTCCGATTCATCCCAAAAGGCAGGGGCCAAAAGGGTCGCATAATTGTTGTCTATGTTACAGACTACACCCCGTTTATGCGGATTGCAACAAAAATCGGATAGTTTTTTCCTCAAACATAATTTTGACGTTCCGATTCTGAGGGATACTTAAAAAAACAGCCAAAACATTTCAGTTTGCATAAAATGTCCAGTGGCGACTGCCACTGTGATTGAATTTCTTCCGAATAGTAATTATCCTTCTGCACAGAAACAGATACAGACGCGGTGTGATCTGCAGGAAGGAAGTAGATGGCGGCATTCAGGATAGGCAGGAAATCAGACGTTGACATGACACAGGGCAAGATCACTCCGATGCTTGTCAATTTCGCGATCCCCCTTCTTCTCGGCCTTCTCTTCCAGCAGCTCTACAACACGGTGGACACATGGGTCGTTGGCAATTTCGTGGGAAAGAACTCCTTCTCCGCCGTGGGCACACTGGGCTCCACCACCAACCTGATAATCAGCTTCTTCCTTGGCTTCTCCAGCGGAGCAAGCGTCATAATATCGCACTACTACGGTGCAAAGGACAACGAGAACATCAGCAGGACGACCCACACGTTCTTTGCCATGACTCTGATACTCTGCGTTGGTCTCACCGTTATCGGGATATCGATGATCCCCCTTCTCCTCAGGATAATGAAATCGCCTGCGGAGGTCGCAGCGGAGCAGCGGATATACCTCAGAATCTACTTCGGTGGGGTGTCCGGACTCCTTCTCTACAACATGGGATCCGGAATACTCAGGGCTATCGGCGACTCATCGCATCCGTTCATCTTCCTTGTAATCTCCGCCTCACTGAACATAGTGCTTGACCTTCTGTTCGTGATCGCCTTCAAGATGGGAACCGCAGGTGT
>JAFVFA010000002.1 GCA_017475725.1 Spirochaetales bacterium | reverse complement strand
CTCTCAGCGGCCTTTCCGAGCACGGCCTTCCTGAAGGTGGTTCCATAGTATCTGTAATCTATGACCATGTTGGCGAACATGAACTGGAAGAAGCCAAGCACACCAGGGACCATGAACTCGCAACCCTGGGAAAGCAGGAAGTCCTCAAGTCCGTTGTTCCCGAAGGACGAGTACTTGACGTAGATCTCACCGACTATGCCGACCTTCCTGCATCTCCTTTCAACGGTGGGGATGGCATCGAATGCCTTCACAATATCACTGAGGATTCTACGCATGTCCTTTGTTGAGGTACCCCTGTGTGAGCGGAACTCGCCGATGATCCTCCTCACGCACTCGTCCTTGACCCTAAGCGTCTCTCCCGGGTTCCTCTCATAGGGGAGAACCTGGTTCTTGAGCAGCAGGATCATGTCTCCGTATAGAAGGCTTCTGAGCCCTTCGAACAGCATCCTGTGATTGATGCTGAAGCCGCTGTAGTGCTCCAGGCCGGACAGACTGACAGAGATCACCGGGACATAGTCCATGCCCATCCTTGCAAGGGCCTTCCTCAGAAGAAGCACATAATTGGAGGCCCTGCAGCCTCCGCCTGTCTGGAACTGGATGAGAGCACACTTCCTGGGGTCGAAATCCCCGCACTCGAGTGCGTAGAGCGCTTGCCCTAGCATGCAGATTGCAGGGTAGCAGATGTCGTTGTGCAGATACTTGAGGCCAGTGTCTATGACCTCCTTCCCGCTGTAGTGGACGACCTGTATCCGATAGCCGTACATGCGGAACACCTCGGACACCAGCTCCATGTGTATGGGGAAGATGTCCGGGGCTATGATTGTGTAATCGCGCTTCATCTCCGGGGTGAAGTCGATAGGTGCGTTGACTTTAGGCATAGTCTCCTTCTTCACTGAAGGATCATCATGAAATCGTAGACTTCCTGTCCGCCGTCAATCTCGAAGAGCTCTGTCCTCGGATGTTCCTCTGACATTCTCCTCTTGAATTCGGTTCTCTCCTCGGATGTGGCTGTCTGACCGTAGATGACGATCAGGTATTCATAGTCCTGCACCTTCAGGTTCTTCAGAAGGGTGAAGGCGCAGTTCATCTTGTCCTTGTCTGCGGCAAGCATCGTCTTGTTGGTGAAGCCGATGTAGTCATGCATTGCAATGGCAACACCGTTCAGGTTGGTTGTCCTGACGGAAGTCGTCACCATTCCCGTGACCACTCCCTTCATGGCATCCTTGAGTTCTGCCTCTATCTCCGCAACATCGCCACTGTCGTAGGAGAGCATTGTCATTGCGGCGTATCCCTCGCCGATGTTCTTGCTCTCTATCACGTGGACATCGGATGCATCGAACAGGCCTGCAGCCTGCCTTGCGGCAAGAACGATGTTCCCGTTGTTGGGCAGCACGAAGATTGTGTCGGCATTCACACTCTGGAAGGCTGTTATGAAGTCCTCCGATGAGGGATTCCTTCCCTGGCCGCCGTCTATGATGAAGTCAGCTCCAAGCTCCCTGAACGTGTTCTTCACCCCTTCTCCTGTGGCGACGACGACCATGGCGAACCTCTTCCTTCTGGCGGTCGGTGTGGAGACCTTGAACCTGTTCTGCACCACGGACTCGCTGTGCTGCAGAGTCATGTTCTCGATCTTGACCTTGAGGAACTCACCATAGCGCTGTGCATACTCAAGTGCCTTGGATGGTGTCATCGTATGGACATGGACCTTGACGACACTCCCGTTCTTGAAGCAGACTATTGAATCTCCACCTATTGATTCGAGATAGGGTATCATATCCTTCTCAACGGTGAATGCATCTATGTCGCATTTGCACTTCTGGAGCTGGAGCAGGAACTCGGTGCAGTAACCGTACTGCATGACGCTGTCCTCGTTGAACTTACTGTAGTCAAGCTCCTGTCCGGAAGTGTTTCCGTCCACAAAGGTCAGGTCCATCCTGCGTTCCTCCTCTCCTCTGAGCACACGCAGTATGCCATCTACTATGTAGTAGAGCCCGGCTCCGCCGCTGTCCACCACGCCGGCCTCCTTCAGAACGGGAAGCAGGTCAGGGGTTCTCTGGAGGGACTGCTCAGCCTCCTTGAGGTAGTCTGCGAAAAAGGACTCGATTGTGCTGTCCTGGTCGACCATTGACTCAGCATATGCGGCAGCCTCCCTGGCAACAGTCAGTATGGTTCCCTCGGTCGGGTTCACCACTGCGTTGTATCCGGTCTGGACTCCGCTCTGCATGGCCACCGCCATCTCCCTGGCCGTGGCTGTCTCCTTGCCCTCAAGTCCCTTGGCTATTCCTGCGAACAGCTGCGAGAGTATGACGCCCGAGTTTCCCCTGGCGCTCAGCAGCATGCCGTCCGCAATAGTCTTGGCGACCTTGCCCAGTCTGGTGTCATCGGTCTTTCTGGAGCTCTCGACTCCGCCCTGGATGGTCAGGAGCATGTTGGAGCCCGTATCGCCGTCTGGGATGGGGAACACGTTCAAGTCGTTCACTATGCTCTGGTTTTCACGGAGACAGGATGCCCCTCCCGATAGGAGATGGGCAAAGTCCTGTCCGTCTATCTGATATTGGTTCATATCACTGGATCTCGTATGTAACTTCTTTTCCCCAGCCCCATATTCCGACAGTCTCAGGTCCACATGAGGCTCCGATGATCGGACCCATGTAGCTGATGTGCACATCCTTGCAGTTCAGCTCACGCTTGAGTGCATCCTGGAAGTCCTTCATCTCGTCAGGGTTGCAGTCTGCATGGACAACGTATATGGTCTGGTTTTCCGCATCGATTATGGCATTCTTCAGCATGGCTATAATCTCGTTGAGGGAGTTCTGTCTTCCCTTGACCTTCTTGATGGCCGTCTGATGGCCGTTCTTCTCCTGGATCAGGATGGGTCTCACTCCAAGGAGGTTCCCGAAGAAGGCTGCCGAAGCCTTGACCCTTCCTGCTTTCTTGAGAAAGTCGAGGGTGTTCACTGTGGCGAACTCGTTGATGGTCTTCCTGATCCTGATGAGCTCCTTCTCGATCTCCTGGAGGGTGCAGCCCTTGTCCCTGAGCTCTGCGGCTCTGATTGCAAGCAATCCCTCTCCCATGCTGGAGTTGTAGGAGTCGACGCAGACGATTGTCGCTGCCGGGTTCTTCTCCATCACCTTCAGAGCGACCATCTTGCCGGTGTTGACGGAGTTGGTCTGCTTGACGGAGCAGGAGATGTAGATGATGTCATAGCCCTTCTCTGCATAGGCGGAGAAGACCTTCTCGAATTCGGCCTGGGGAACCTGGGTGGTCAGGACCCTGTTGCCGGCTCTCATTATGTCGTAGAGTTCCTTTGGTGAGTAGTATTCCCAGTCCAGGCTGGCTGGAGTCTCCTTTCCCTCATAGACGGTGTTCATGTGCACGTAGTCGATGTCGTACTTGTCTCTGAGATCCTTTGAGAGGTCTGAGCATGAATCCGTGATGATCTTTACTTGTCTCATTCTGTTTCCTCCGGAATGTCTGAAATCTAAACCATCGGTGGAAAAAGGGCAAGCCTATTTTGACTGTTACATAATAAATGTCAAAATACACCAAATTCAGATAGAACGGGCTTTCTGTACTAAAACGTCAATGCAAGGCCTTCAGATTGAGAATCTGTCCATCTCCGTCTTCAGAAAGTCCTCCATCATGATGGAGAAGGTGTCCACCGTCTCATCTATGTCCAGTGTCATCTTGTCCCAGATGAACTGGAGGAAAAGCCCCAGCAGCATGAACTTGCAGGTGT
>JAFVFA010000089.1 GCA_017475725.1 Spirochaetales bacterium | reverse complement strand
TGACAAGTACAGTCAGGAGAAGTGTTGAGAGCCAGGCGAAGTCGTCGCTGTTCATCACGAGGATGACCAGGACGGAGGCCAGGGATGAAGCGGCTATGTTGACCAGGTTGTTCCCGATGAGGATTGCACTGAGGGCATCATCGAACCTCTCTGTGATCCTCAATGCCTTCCTGGCCTTCTTCCAGCCTTTTCCCTTCTCCTCGCTTATGTTCTCAAGCCTGACTGTGTTGCAGGAGGAGAATGCCATCTCGGAACCGGAGAAGAATGCCGAGAGTATTATGCAGACCAGAACCCCGAGGGAGACGATTATGATGTGGATCATTCCTTGTCCTCCTCCTCTTCCTCTGTCTCCGGCTGTGGAAGCACCACTATGCGGACTTTGAGGATCCTGTTGTGCTGGATGTCCTCGACGGAGACCTTAAGGTTGTAGTAGTCGAAGCTGTCGCCCTTGTTCGGTATGGTGCTGAACTGCTCGTAGACCCATTCACCTACCTGGAGGTTGGCCGGATCCTTGTCCGAATCGTCCGGGTCCTCGAAATCGATGAAGTCGAAGAGGTCGCTGAGAGTCTCTGTGGCCTCTGCCAGATAGGTGTCATCTGCTATCTTCACTATCGGTTCATGCACTATGTCCGTCTCGTCCCAGATCTCTCCGACAAGTTCCTCAAGGATGTCCTCAACCGTGATTATGCCCAGTGTTCCGCCGTAGCTGTCCGTTATCACGGCCATGTTCAGCTTGTGCTTTGACATCTCAGGCAGAAGCTCATGGATCTCTGTGCTCTGGTGGGCGTAGTAGACGTCATCCATGATGCCCCTTATGTCCGGGAAAGTTCCGCTCTGCAGGTATGTCTTGAAGTATTTCCTTATCTGCACAACACCTATGATGTTGTCTATGGAACCTTCATATACAGGGATTCTGCTGTGGGTCTGCTTCTTTATGAATGCGAGTATCTTTGAAGGGTCGTCATCCACGTCTATGGCGGCGATGTCGACTCTGGGGGTCAGGATTCCCTCGGCGGTGACATCCCCGAACTCCAGGGCGGAGGAGATCAGGTCGCTCTGCTCCTCGTCGAGGTTGCCTTCCTCCACCATGTCATCAATGATGTCATGAAGCTCATCCTCAGTGACAGACACGGCGGCGTCACCGTTCTGGTGCTTTGAGATGCTCTGACCTATCCTGGTCAGAAGCATGGCGAACGGGGAAAGGATCTTCATGAGGATGGAGAGAAGTCCGACGCAACGCAGAATAAGCTTCTCCGGCTGCTTCTTGGCAATGCTCTTGGGAAGCATCTCCCCAACGAAGAAGACAACAATCGTTGTGATGATGGTCGAGAGGGAAACCGCTGAAAGGCCCCATCTCCTTGTCACGAAGATCGTGACGATTGATGCCGTTGCGATGTGGACTATGTTTGTGCAGATCAGAAGCGTTGTGATTGCCTGGTCAAATCTCTCAAGCACTGCAAGGACCTTTGTGGCCCTCTCGTTCCCGTGGTCAGATGCGACCTTTATCTTGTTCTTTGAAAGGGAAGATAACGCTGTCTCAGTGATTGCGCAGTACGCTGCGCCGATTAAAAGAAGGAAAACCCATATCAGAGGGGGTTTACTGCCATCATCCATAATGGACTAAAATCTCCTTAGAGTGCCCCGAAAAGGGGAAGATAATATATTAGATACCATATATCAAGAACCATCGTCAAGGGAAGTGTTTTGTTTATGGGCGAGTACGCCGAGTAAGGCGAGTACGCCGAACAAAGCAAAGTAAAGCCGAGAAAAAAGGGCTGCCACATTTCTACGACAGCCCAAGTTTGTTATAAGGAATGGTTTGGTATCACTCTGTGTACTCGATGCCCTTTCCGTATACAAGGGAGTCGTAGGCGCTCTGGACCTTGGTCCAGTTCTGGTCACGGTCAAGTGCAACTCCACGTCCGACTCCGGAAACTATGGTGCCGACACCTTTCTCCTCAAGCTGCTTGCCCAGTTCCCTGAGCAGAGCCGGTGCAGAGCCCGGATCGGTTGAGCGGCCGTCGAAGATGATGTGGATGTAGACATCCTTGAGCCCATGCTCCTTGGCAATGTCCAGAATGGCAAGAGGGTAGTCGATGGAGCCGTGTGAGGACTTCTTTGTGAGAAGGGCGAAGAGGTGCAGGGCGGTGCCCTTCCTCCTGCAGTTCTCTATGGTCTCCACGAACATCGGGTTCCTTGCGAAGCTTCCGTCCCGCATGGCGTTCTCAAGTCTTACATCATCCTGCAGAACCACGCGTCCTGAGCCCAGGTTTATGTGTCCCGCCTCAGAGTTTCCGGTCTTTCCCTGTTCGAGTCCGACCGCAGGGCCTGAGGCCTCAAGCTTTGCATACTCGCGGTTCTCAAGGAGCCAATCCCAGTATGGTGTGGACTCTGACCAGATGGGATTGTTGCCGTTGTGTTCCCCAAGTCCCCATCCGTCAAGGATCAGAAGGAGCACCTTTGAGGTGCCGTCAAATTCAAAGAGGCTCTTTCCTGTCATCTCCTTAGGCTGTGGGATTCCCATTGCTTGAAGGACTGTAGGAGCAACATCACACAATTTTCCGTCCTTTCTGGTAAGTTTCATACCATCGCCAATGCCGATGCATGCGACAAGGTTGCAGGTGTGTGAAACGTGTGCCGAGCCGTCTTCCTTGTGGAGGATCTCGATGTTTCCGTGGTCAGCTGTGAGAAGGACTCTGTAGCCTGCGGCAACCGCATGCTCGATGGTCTGCTTCACGTATCTGTCCACTGCAGGTGTGGCCTTCCTCTTGGCTTCATCGCTTGAGGTGTGGCCTATGACGTCACCGTTGGCGAAGTTGGTCACTATGAAGTCATAGCCCTTGTCGATCCCTTCGCAGAGAGTCTGCGCAACCTTCGGCAGGCTGAGCTCGGGGACCTGATCGAAGGGGACTCCCTTCGGGGATGGGATGCGGATGTCGTCCTCGCCCTTGAACGGGGTCTGGTTTCCACCGTTGAAGAAGAAGGTCACATGGGCGTATTTCTCGCTCTCTGCAAGGTGCATCTGGGTCTTGCCTGCCTCGGAGAGGACCTGCGCCAAGGTCTTCTGAACCTTTGCAGGGGCGAAAGCGATGGGAAGGTAGGTGTACTTCTCGTTGTACATTGTCAGGATGACGAAGTCGAGAGGGGACAGCTGCTTCCTCTCGAACCCCTTGAAGTTCGGGTCTGTGAAGGCGTCTGTGAGCTCAACCTCCCTTTCTCCTCTTCTGCAGCAGAAGATCACACCGTCATTCGCCTTGACGGTACCAACGGCTCTGCCGCCATCGTCAAG
>JAFVFA010000088.1 GCA_017475725.1 Spirochaetales bacterium | reverse complement strand
GTTTAGAAAGATCCGAAGACTACAGAGCAGTTGAGAACCTCGTCAGAGAGTCTTTTTGGAACGTGTACCGTCCGGGATGCAGCGAGCATTACGTGATCCATGTGCTTCGGGACGATTCTGCATTCATCAGAGAACTGGATTTCGTCGTGGAGCAGGATGGACGGCTGATCGGACAGAACATGTTTATGAAAACAATCATCGAAGCGGATGACGGCAGGGTGATCCCTGTCCTGACGATGGGGCCGATCTGCATTACACCGGAGCTCAAGCACAGAGGTTATGGAAAGACTCTGCTCGATTACTCCTTGAAGAAAGCGGCTGAGCTCGGCTATGGTGCGGTTTTGTTTGA
The DNA here is from genome assembly GCA_017475725.1 of Spirochaetales bacterium. Classification (GTDB taxonomy): domain Bacteria; phylum Spirochaetota; class Spirochaetia; order Sphaerochaetales; family Sphaerochaetaceae; genus UBA9732. The sequence continues at coordinate 14,084 of JAFVFA010000088.1, read as the reverse complement.
GGGCAATATCGGTTTCTATGGCAAGTGTGGCTTCACCTATGCCCGTGAGTTTGGTATCCGCTACCATGACCTGCCGGAAGGCGCAGATGACTCCTTTTTCCTCTGCAAGGAACTGATTCCGGGATACCTCGATGGCGTTACTGGTGTATACCATACACCACAAGGATATTATGTGGATGATTCCGATGTGGAGAAATTCGACAAGGGATTCCCCACAAAGAAGAAGTTGAAACTTCCGGGACAGGTTTTCTAAACGTGACCAAGGCTCCTCACTACCGGCAATGAGTCGGCGGCGAGGAGCCTTTCTTATGCTTTGATGTCAATTGTGACTCCAGACTTGAAGTCGATGGTGAAGTGGTCTTCGAAAACAGTGATCTCCGTGATCAGACCACAGTGTTGGATTTGCTCTTTGATAGCATCAGAAAAAATCTCGTTTAGGAAAAGTGTGGTATTATTCATCCTTGAAAACTATCGGCAAGATATGCATCCTACTTGACAGGGAGAGAAGAGAGAATGAAGGAAGAGAAGATCACCAATGCTTTACTGATAAACAGAGTGCGATGCGTCATCGCTGCTATAACATGCAGCGTGCTGTGCATCCTTGTCTTCGCTGCGGTGATAGATCAGGTTCTGAGTACCCCGGATGCCATTGTGTCCGAGGTTGGGCAGAAGTCATTCCGCATGTTCACCATTCTGGCGAACATGCTTATGGGAGTCACTGCGGCGATGTGTATCCCCTTTGCTGTGGATGGGATGCGCTATCGCAATTACCATCTCCCCCGGTGGGTCGTCAATCTGCTGTATGTCGGGACAAACGGTGTTGCGCTCACGTTCCTGATAGCCGTGACCGTCCTTTCTCCGGCGACGAGCTATTACCGCATGATGCTGTACTCGAACAATATCCTGTTCCACACGATTTGCCCGATTCTGTCGATCATACTGTTCCTGTTCATCAATACTGACCATAGGATCAGATTCAAAGCATCTGTCCTGGCAATTCTTCCGGTGGTCATATACGCTCTGGTGTATCTTGTCATGGTGTTTGCGATAGGTGAGGAATCCGGAGGCTGGAGAGACCACTATCAGATTGGGGATATAGCCGGAACGATTCCCATCTATCTGCTGTTTCCTCTCCTTTGCCTTGTCTGTTTCGGGGTGTCGACCTTTCTCAGGGTCGTGCATAACGCCATCCACAGGAAGAGAAAGGCGGATATGGAGAAATACTATCAGAGGGCCGAGGCGTTCTCCTATCCGGATATCCGGTCTGCAATTGGAGCGCTTGCCGACATCGACAGATCCCATGACCTGGGCGGTGAGCTTATCGTTCCGAGGCGTATCATGCTCATGATGGAGAGGAAGTACAACAGCGGCATGTCCCTCAGGGAGATGTGCTGCATCTACATCGAGGAGTATTTCAAAGCGGAAAGGAAAGAGGACTCTTGATGTATACGTTCTACGACAGCGGATTCTTCGGATACGGACCTGAGGGAACTTTCAGACCGTACACCCTTATGCACTTCATCCCGATTCTGGTCACCGCAGGGCTGATGGTTCTTGTGTGGTTCAGAAGGGGATGGTTTCGGGAATGGAGGAATGAGACGCATTTCCGGTTCGTTCTTTCCTTTGTCATGTTCATCATGGAGTTCAGCTTCTTCTGCCGGCTGCTGTACGTGGGCGATGACAGCGGGAAATACATGATGATGTCGAAACTTCCCCTTCATGTCTGCGATCTGGGACTCATCTGCTGCATGTTCATGGTGCCATCGAAGAACCGAACGCTTTTCGGAATCAATTTCTTCATCACCCTTTTCGGCGCCACACTTGCCTGCATAATACCCCAAACGGTACTGACGAATGCCGGTCCAGCACATTACCGCTACTATCAGTATTTCGGAGAGCACCTGGTGCCCATTTTCGGAACGTTCTACATGATTGCTGTCCATGGGATGAGACCACGTTACAGGGATATCTGGATCAGTGTGGGGGTGCTTTCGGCTATGCTTGTGCCGAGCTTCTATCTGAATGATGCTTTCCCCGGTTCTGACTACATGTTTCTGAAGCTGGAGGTCCCTTTCTTTCCGGAGAACCAGTATTTTAGAGCGGCAGTGTATTTTGTGCTGATTTCGATCATATTCCATCTGATCTGGCTGATCTGGCGAATGATCCTTCGCCTGAAAGCGAAAACCTTGGAAGCAGAATAGGCGACTGATATACGTCTAGTAAGATTTAGTTGTGACAAGGATGCCTTTTTAGTCTAGAATTGTTTCGAGATCACTGTTTCAAGGAGATTGGAATGAAGAAGAATCTTGGAGTTGTGCAGGCTGTCTATCCGATGCCTGTTCTGATGGTCGCAGCGTATGATGAGAACGGAAAGACTAATGTCATGAATGCCGCATGGGGAATGATCTGCAACAGTGACAGGATTGCCCTGTTCATCGATGAGGACCACAAGACGACGCAGAATCTGCTGAAGACGAAGGCCTTCACGGTCAGCCTGGCAGACAAGGATCATATGGATGTTGCGGATTTCTTCGGGATTGCAACCGGCAACAAGATGGCTGACAAGTTCGAGAGGACCGGATACACCGCAACCAGAAGCGAATTCGTCAATGCCCCGATCATCGAAGAGTTCCCTGTTGTAATGGAGTGTGAGCTTGCAGAGGTCGTTGAGACTGAGAGCTTCTACTGCATCGTCGGAAAGATCGTCAACACCGCAGCGGAGGAGAGGGTGCTTTCGGAGAACGGCAAGATCGATCCCGCAAAGCTGCAGGCGCTCATCTTCGACCAGTTCCAGCATGGATATTACGTCTCCGGAGAGAAGGTCGGAAAGGCATGGAACGCCGGAGCCGCCCTGATGAAGCAGAATATAAGTGGTCGTTAAATTGGCAGAACAAGGTCTTCTACGACCATTCACTGATCAACATGCACTAGATTCTTCACAGAACCCCGTTCTATTATAGAGTGGGAAAGGGTCTTTGATTCCTGGTTGTTCCCGGTGTGTATGCATTCAAGAAGCGCCTCTGCCGCAAACACGGCCTTCTCGTACAGCGATTGGTTGACTGTGGTGAGCGGGGGAGTCATGTACTGTGAGGAGAACTGGTTGTCGACGCTGATTATCGACAGATCCGACGGAATCCCAATCCCGAGCCTGTAGGCCGCGGCATAGAGGCCTTTTGCCGCCGTATCGTTGCACGCAAACACTGCAGAGGGCCTGTTCCCTTCCTTCCAGAACTGAAGGAAGGATTCCATAGCCCCTTCCGGGGTTGCCTCCTCGCTGTTCATCACGAATGAGTCCCTGTATTCTATCCCTGCAATTGACAATGCGGCCTTGTATCCGTTCAACCTGTCCTCAAAGCCAAGGGTCGATTCGAAGTTCAGATATGCGATGTCCTTGTGGCCTTTGGAAATCAGATATGCAGTTGCATCGATTCCGGTCTGCCTGTTGTCGATGTCAAAGCAGGGGAGATGCCCGTTCTTCAGGTTTGCGGTCGATACGCAGGGAATATCGCTTTCCTCTATCAGCTTCATGAGATTGGATGTCTTGCGGTCCGAGCTGAGGACAACAAAGCCATCCACCCTCCTTCTTGTGATCAGATCCTCGCTCTTTCTGCTGTCAGGATAGACGAACAGGGAGTAGAACCCGTTGTCATCGAAAAGCTTGGACAGATGCTGTATGAGTTCCAGGTAGTATTCGTTGATAATATGGTGGTCGAACTCAGATGGTATCACCAGAGCGATTGATCGGCTCTGCTTCTTTGCAACTGCTACGGCCTGCGCATTGGGCGTATAGTTGTTGTCTGACATTATCTTGAGAACCTTTTCCCGTACAGAGGCGTTCACATCAGGCCTGTCATTGAGGACTCTTGAGACTGTGGATTTTGATACCCCTGCCAGTTGTGCTATGTCTTTTATCGTCAGATTCATGGTTCCACAATGATTATCCATCATTTGTCCAGATGATTCAATTCCAATTGCGGTTGACAGCGGTTCGATTGGGACTTTATACTGGAACCGGTTCCGGGAACGGTTCCAGTAATCAGGAGAATGAAGTATGTACAATTTTTCGGACAGGTTTGCAGTCGTCACAGGTGCGGCACAGGGAATTGGTTATTCAATCGCTGAGAGATTCGTCAAGGAAGGGATCAAGGGCATTGCATTGATTGATGCTAATGCAGAGTCTCTGGGAAAGGCGGTCGAATCGCTGAAAGGGGTCGGGTCCTCAAAGGTCATCGGATGCCATTGCAACATCGTGGACTACGAAGAAGTCAAGAGGACGATGGACGGAATCCTGGCTGCGTTCGGACGTGTTGACATCCTCGTCAACAACGCGGGAATCACAAGGGATGCCATGTTCCACAAGATGACTGTTGACAACTGGAGGCTGGTTGTTGATGTGAACCTGAATGGTACCTTCAACTGCACCCATACACTTGTGAACCAGATGAGAGCCAACGGGTTCGGCAGAATAGTGAACATCTCATCTAAGTCCGCATGGGGAGAGGTCGGACAGGCGAACTATGCTGCGACAAAGGCCGCGATCATCGGTTTCACCAAGACCCTGGCGAAGGAGGGGGCTCGGAAAGGCATCACCGCCAACTGCCTTGAACCTGATTTCATCGAGACACCTATGATGGTTGCGATTCCGGAGGAGAACATGAAGATGAGACTCTCACAGGCTCCGATGCAGCGTATGGGAAGACCGGATGAGGTCGCGGCCACTGTGGTGTGGCTGGCCAGCGATGAGGCTTCGTACATAAACGGTGCAAGCATTGCTGTGAATGGTGGAACCAGGACGTGAGGAGGAATGTGATGAAGGATGTAGTAATTGTAAGTGCTTGCAGATTGCCTGTCGGAAGCTTCGGTGGAAGCCTCAAGGATTTCAGGGCGATCGATCTTGGAGCCATGGTCGTCAGGGAGGCGGTGAAGCGCGCAGGCATAAGCCCGTCACTTGTCGATGAGCTGATTGTGGGCCAGGTTGGACAGATTGCGGAGAACGGTTTCGTCGGTCGGTCAATCGGTCTTGCCGCAGGTCTTCCTGTCGAGACCACCGCATATTCTGTGAACAGGCAGTGCGGCTCCGGTCTTCAGGCCATTGTGGATGCGGTTATGGAGATCCAAACGGGTTTGTCCGATGTTGTCGTCGCAGCGGGAGTCGAGAACATTTCGCAGATCCCGTATTATCAGAGGGATGCAAGATGGGGCACCAAGATGGGCCACAGGAGCTTTGAGGATGGTGTCCTTGACATCCTTACCTGGCCTCTGTCGGAGAGCCACAATGGAGTCACGGCTGAGAATGTGGCCAAGAGGTTCAATGTCTCACGAGAGGAGCAGGACAGGTATTCGCTCGAGAGCCAGAGACGCGCATTGGCGGCTATAGCGGAAGGGAAGTTCAAGGATGAGATCCTTCCGGTTGAAATACGTGACAGAAAAGGCAACGTGACGGTTTTCGATACTGATGAAGGTCCACGTGCAGGCCTTACATTCGAGAAGCTCGCCAAGATGAAGCCCTGCTTCGTGTTCGATGGAACCGGAACTGTGACGGCGGCGAACTCCTCCAGTCTCAATGACGGAGCGGCTGCAGTTGTGGTCATGTCCCTTGACAAGGCAAAGGAACTTGGAATCAAGCCGAAACTGCTGATAAAGGGATATGCAGTGGCAGGTATAGATCCGGACATCATGGGCTATGGGCCTAAGCTCTCATCCGAGAAGCTCGCCGCAAAGCTTGGGATCGATCTGAAGAACATCGACATGTTCGAGATCAACGAGGCGTTCGCTAGCCAGACCGTGGCTGTCATGAGGGATCTCGGTCTGGATTGGAACAAGACCAACATCTACGGAGGCGGAATCTCGATCGGACATCCTATAGGTGCCACTGGGTGCATCCTTGTGACCAAGGTCCTGTATGAGCTGCAGAGATCTGAGAAGAAGGATGCAATGATAAGCATGTGCATGGGAGGCGGGCAGGGCATCTCCATGTACTTCACCAAGACCTGAGGATATGCGAAGCGGACAGAAATACAGACTTTTGGATGAAGGCTCCTCCGTTCCGGAATATGACATACCGTTTGGAAACCTGTATGAGACATTGTTTGCAACGGCATATGACTTTCCGGACAAGATCGGCCTGATAGATGCTGAAAGGGCAATCACATACCATGAGTTCCTTTGGGAGACTGACAGGTTCTCATCGTATCTGTACAATTGCCTTGGCATCCGAAAAGGCGACAGGGTGGCAATGCTGATGGTCAACAGCATAGAGTTCTGTGTGACTTTCTATGCAATACTCAAGATTGGGGCCATCGTTGTACCGATCAACACAAAGCTCTCCCAGGATGAGGTCTGCTTTGAGGTGCTGGACTCTGGATGCAGGTTCGTCGTCTCCGATTCAATGTGGAAAGACAAGTTCGCACCGGCCAGGGAAAGCCTCTCCGGTGTGGTGTACTCGGATTCGGGTTATCTGGATGCCCTTTCACGCGGCAACGAATTCGCGCAAGCCGCCCCTGTCTCATGCAGGGATGATGTTGCCGTGATAATGTACACATCCGGTACGACAGGCAGGCCCAAGGGCGCCTGTCTGACACATTGGAACCTGATGCAGGGTTTCTACTCCTATGCGGTCGCAGACGACATGGACGGGTCGGAGACCACGGTGGTCGCCGTCCCGCTCTTCCACATAACGGGGTTGAACAACCTCATGACCTTGTTCGTCTTCCTTGGGGGCACCATGTACCTTGTGCCTTTCTTCGACTCGGCCAAGGTACTGAGCCTCATGACGGAGTCGAAATGCTCGTACTTCCACGCTGTGGCAACCGTGTACATCATGCTTGCCGGTGCGATGGATGGCCATTATGACCTCTCTTCCTTGAGGGATGCCCTCTGCGGCGGCGGTTTCATACCGAAGGAAAGCATTGAACGGTTCTGCAGGTATGCCCCCAACTGCCGTTTCCATCCTGTGTACGGGATGACCGAGACCGCAGGCACCGGAACGTATTTCAGAGGGCATTGCCAGGATTACCCGAAGGCTGATTCGTGCGGTCAGCCTGCTGCCAACTGCAGCATGAGGATCGTGGATGATGACGGCGTTGAGCTGCCTCCGGGAAAGGACGGCGAGATATGCTTCAAGGGACCTTTCATCATAGACAGGTACCTTGGGAACAGGGAGGAATCGACGTTCTCAAACGGATGGATGCACAGCGGCGACATCGGGCATTTCGACACGGACGGATATCTGTACATAACGGACAGGAAGAAGGACATGATCAACAGGGGCGGGGAGAAGATATTCTCCCTCTACGTGGAATCGGTGATCATGGGCTATCCGGGAATCAGGCAGGCCTGTGTCTTCGCCGTCAGAGACGACAAATACATGGAGGTCCCCGGAGCGGTACTGATCCCTGAATCCGGGGCATCGCCTGATTTGGGAGAGCTGAGGGAATACCTTCGCAAGCATATGGCACACTACAAGGTTCCCGTCTACATGGAGATCAGGGGTGAGGTTCCTGTCACAGCCAACGGAAAGCCCCGGAAAGCGGAGCTCAGAAGACAGTTCAACGAAAAGTATGGAAGCAAGCATTGATGAAAGGTGGTTCAGATGAGAAAACCGAAGATTATGACGGCGGCAGAAGCCGTTGACCTGATAAAGGACGGATCCACGCTGTGTGGCGTTGGAATGACCCATATAAGCGCAGCGGAAACCATCATCCAGGAAGTGGAGAGACGGTTCTTGACCACTGGTCACCCTTGCGATCTCACCTATGTCCACAGTTGCGGGCAGGCTGCGATGAAGCAGCCTGGAGGCAACAGCAGATACGCACATGAGGGCCTGCTGAAGAGGATAATAGGGGGCCATTGGGGCCAATCCCCCGAGATAATGGACCTTATTTCCTCCAACAAGATCGAAGCCTTCAACCTGCCGCAGGGGATAATGGCTAACATGTACCACTCAATGGCGTTGCGTGAACCCGGGAAACTGAGCAAGGTCGGACTTGGCACGTACATCGACCCACGTGTCGAAGGCGGCAAGATGAACCAGAGGACCAAGGATTGCGGAGAGGATCTTGTCGCGGTTGTGACCATAGACGGGGAAGAGTATCTGCAGTACAAGCCGATCAGAATAGACACTCTGATCATACGGGGGACATACGCCGATGAGAACGGGAACCTGAGCACCATAGAGGAAGGCATGGTCCTTGAGGTCCTTCCTGCTGTCATGGCGACCAAGCGATGGGGCGGAAAGGTCATAGCCCAGGTCAAGCAGATTGTGAAGAACGGTACCATACCATCAAAGGAGGTCACCGTTCCAGGAGTCCTGATTGATGGAATCGTTGTCTGCGAAGACCCGTTCACACAGCACAGACAGACCTACTCATGGTATTACAAGCCCGAATATGCAGGGCTTGTCAGGGTGCCATCCCTATCTGTCGTCCCGGCTCCTATGAACGAGCGCAAGATAATCGGGCGCAGAGCCCTCATGTTCGCCCACAGAGATGACATCATCAACATCGGAACAGGGATTCCAAATGATGTCATAGGACCGATCCTGAACGAGGAGGACGCGTCGGATCTCATAAGCGTCACGGTCGAGAGCGGCATATACGGGGGAATCCCGGCATCGACGATCGATTTCGGAATAGCCTGCAATGCGGAGGCGCTCATCGGACATGACCGTCAGTTCGAGTTCTATACGGGTACTGGTGCGGATGTCACGTTCATGGGCGCGGGTGAGGTCCAGTTCAACGGGAACGTCAATGCAACGAAGATGAGCGGCAAGCCTACAGGTGCAGGCGGCTTCATCGACATAACCTCGACGGCAAAGACCGTTGTCTTCTGCTCCACATTCACAAGCGGAGGGTTGAAGGTTGAGTTCAGCGAGGAGAACGGGCTGCGGATAGTCCAGGAGGGACGTTTCCGGAAAATGGTCAGGGAAGTCGGCCAGATAAGCTACAACGGAGCATATGCAAGGAAACGCGGCCAGAGGATGTATTTCGTCACAGAGCGCTGTGTCTTCGAACTTGCCGATGAGGGGATGAAACTGATTGAGATCGCAAAGGGAATCGACCTGCAGAGAGACATCCTGGACAAGATGGATTTCGTTCCGATCATTTCCCCGAATCTGGCCATTATGCCCACATCCATATACAGGGAAGGTCCGTTCGGACTTTCGGAATGCCTTGTGTGACGGCTCTTTCTTAAGCCGGGAGGTCTGCATTGAGAAAAACTGTTTTCTTTCTTCTGCTCGTTTCGTCCATCCTTGTCGTCTCCTGCAGAACCGCCTCTTTCTCGGACGGGTTGTCGGAATACTGTGTGGTGATCCCTGCCGGTTCCGGTACCATGCTTTCATCTGCTGCAAGCCGAATCGTCTCTGGGGTCGAGTTCGGAGAGGGAGAGGGCCTCATCAGACCGAGGGTGGTCACAGACAGAAAGGAGGAGGTCCGGAAGGAGATACTGGTCGGCAACACGGCAAGGCCCTCAAGCGGTGTGTGTTCGAAGGACCTGGGTCCTATGGACTACAGAATCTCGGTGTGTGCGGATGGGAAGATCGTGATAGTCGGAGGGACGACATCGGCGACTGCAGCTGCCGTTGACAAGTTCGTGGAGTTGGTCAATGAGGGCTCGATCAGGTCATTCGCGGGGTTTGAGTACGTCTACAGATTCCTGGATGATGTTGAGATCGACTCCCTTGCGGATCCCGGGTCTGATCAGGTGCAGGATTTCCTGTCTTCCTGGACTGCAGAATCCACAAGCCCTTCATGGGGAGGGATGGACAGGGACCTGAAGGAGTCCATGTACGCTCTGACCCACAGATACAGCGGAGAGGAGGGGCGGATAGCGGTGTTCGCCCACAGAGGGGATATGTCGCATTATCCGGAGAACTCGCTTCCCGGCATAATCGCAGCTATAATGAGCGGAGCAGATACCGTGGAGTTCGATTTCCGGTATACCAGGGATCTCATCCCTGTCCTGTTCCATGATGAGAACCTGAACCGCCTGACGAACTGGAGCGAGATGGCAGGCAAGGATGGATTGCCCGAATCCGTCCATATCTCTGACTGGACTCTGGATGAGCTGAGACAGCTGAGGCTTCTTGACTATGACGGTAATGTTACGGATTTCAGGATCGCGACCCTGTATGAGGGGCTTCTGGTCGCCGGTGGTCGGATCCAGGTCTCGTTTGATGACAAGGCCTCCTCAGGCGTCTCGTTCGAGGATGAATTCATCCCCTTGGCAGCTGCTGCGGGTGCATGTTCCAGCCTCATTCAGCCGGTCTGGCGGAAATGCAAGAGTCTGGCTCCACTTGATGGCCTGATTGATGATGAACTGATGGTTTTCGCACTGCATTGTGCCAATGAAGGCGGTTTCATCGGCAGCTACGCATACTATGCTGATCCTGTATTGTTTGCAGCCTTCAACTATGATTACCTGTCATTGGAAGAGAACCCTGCCACATGGGATCAGCTTCTGGAGTCTGGGAAACGCTACATCGGAACCAACAGGTGCTATGATCTCTCCCTCTACATGAGGGACATCGGCATGCAGGCATGGAAGTATTGACCCCGGTTCTCCGAGATATAACAATTTACCATTGAAAACTGGTAACTTACCAAAAACATACCAAAAATAGTGCACTGTTTTCCTTTTTGTTGACAATTATAGGGCCTATACTTTTCCTAGGCGTGATACGTCAATACTTTTCTGAAAGGAGACAGAAAAATGAAAAAGAAATTGGTGATTGCACTTGTGCTTCTCTGTTCTGTTGCACTTCTGTTCGCAAGTGGAGCGAAGGAGGCCTCTGCACCACAGCAGAAGACCATCAAGGACACGATCAGAATCGGAATGACGACAATACTCTCCGATGTTGTGCCGTATAACAACAACACCGGAAACCTCATCTTCCTCTACAACCTCTATCTTGATCCGCTTGTCAGGAAGACGAACACCCTCAGCACAGAGTTCGAGCCGAACCTCGCCGAGAGCTGGGATATCTCTGCTGACTCACTGAAATACACATTCCACCTCAGAAAGGACGTGTATTTCACGAATGGTGAGCACCTCACATCCGCTGATGTCGTATGGTCACTCGAGACTGCCCAGACATACGGAAGCCAGAAGGCCAAGTTCGTGAAGGTCAGCAAGATCTATGCACCGGATGACTACACTGTCGTCATCGAGCTCAATGATGTTGAAGCCGAGCTTCTGATGTATCTGGCGTCACTCAACCTCTCCATCCTGAACAGAAAGGCCATAGAGGCCGATCCTGAGAACGGATGGCTTGTCGGTACCGGACCATACAAGGTCGTCGAGAACATCGCCAAGGACCATGTCCTGTTCGAGCGCAATGAGAACTACTGGGGCGGTGCAGACAAGGTCAAGTCCAACCACATAGAGGCTGTCTACGTCACAGAGGCATCTTCAAGGTCCATCGCAGTGCAGACGGGAGAGCTTGATTTCGCAATGAATCTGAACACCAACGACCTCAGCTCATTCGATATGTATGACAACGCAAAGGTCGAGATGGTCAACACCTACGGTCTTGTATACGCAGCACTGAACGTCAGCGGCAAGGCACCTCAGAACGATGCCCTCCAGGACATCCATTTCAGAAGAGCCCTCAACTACGCAACTGACGTCGAGTCCATCCTCGCCATCTGCTGTGACGGAATCGGAGAGACTCCTGACGGAGTCATCCCAAAGGGATACCCATTCTGGTCAGAGCCTGATGTCAAGTACGGATTCGATCTGGAGAAGGCAAAGCAGGAGATTGCACAGACCAAGTATGCGAACGGAGTAACTCTTCAGATCAACTGCTCCTCCTCAACATACCCAGGTCTGTTCGAGGTTCTCAAGGACCAGTGGAGCAAGATCGGAGTCAATCTCGAGATCACCACAACCGGAACCGCAAGCAACGTCCTTTACGATGTGATTGTCGCCAAGTGGACTCCAAGCAGCCTGCATGCAATGATGGTCGCAATGTGGACGGAGAACAACTCCAGCAGAACAAAGGACTTCTCGAATGAGGCTCTGGTATGGCCATGCTCATCGGTCTTGATGAGGCTGAGAGAACTGCACGCTATGCCAAGCTCCAGAACGCATGTATCGAGAATGCATGTCAGATCCCTCTCTGGATCGCTTACATCGGCTATGGTGTCAACGTCAACCTCCAGGGCTATGTCATCGATCCATGCTGGGCGTTCTCTGACTTCAGATTCGTCTACTGCTACGAGTAAATCGACCATTAAATTCCAACAATCCAATATCTTCGGCAGAGAGGGATGATCTCCCTCTCTGCCGACAATTAAGGAGATTGAATGTACAGGTACATTCTCAAACGCCTGGGACTGGCAGTCTTTGTTCTGATCGGCGTGTCTCTTCTGGTCTACTGCCTGATGGAACTGTCGCCCGTCGACTCTGTCATCGCAGTGATCGGAGAGGACGCAACGGAAGAGGAGTATCATCAGGAATGGCTCAACCAGCACCTCGACAAACCTGTCATCTGGCGTTACTTCAACTACATGGCACATCTTCTGCGAGGGGACATGGGCTATTCCAAGACCTTCAAGGAGGATGTCTGGGTTCTGTTCAAGAACCGTTTCCCCACAACAATAGCCCTGACTCTCTCTGCCACAATAGTCTCCACGCTCATCTCATTGCCTCTTGCTATCATTGCAGCGGTCAAGAGGGGTGGTGTCATAGACAATGTGTGCTCCGCCCTTGCCGTTGTGGGTCTTGCAGCACCTAACTTCTGGGTTGGACTCATGCTTATGCTTGTGTTCTCATTGAAGCTCGGGTGGTTCAATTCGATCGGGTTCCATTCATGGAAGGACATGGTTCTTCCGGCCATCACGGTAGGCACCGGACATACCGCCACCGTTGTGAGACACACCCGTTCGGCACTTGTCGATGTCCTGAACAAGGACTATCTCCAGCTGGCGCGTGCAAAAGGTCTGAGTGAAAGGAAAGTCGTCCTCAAGCACGCTCTGAGCAATGCACTCATCCCGTTCATTCAGGTCACCGGTTCCCAGGTGGCCGGGACCCTTGGCGGTTCCGTCCTGACGGAGACAGTTTTCAGCCTTCCCGGAGTAGGTCTGGTCATGAACCAGGCTCTGAAGAACAATGACCCTACGACTGTCATGGGGTGCATGATTCTGCATTCAATGATTGTAAGCCTGATTCTCCTTCTGCTGGATCTGATCTATGCGGCTGTGGATCCGAGAATCAAGGCCAACTATACGAAATGAGGAGGGGGCATGAAGAGAAAGAACTCGGCCGACGTCCGGTCAGGTAACAGACATCGCTCCCCAATGGGTGAGATCTGGCACAGGCTTAGGAAGAACAAGGGTGCGATCATTGGAGCATGCTTCCTTCTTGTGCTTGCGTTCTTCGCCATATTCGCGGATGTGCTGTTCGATTACGATACTCAGGTTGTTGCCATAAACTCCAAGGAACGCCTCATGGCCCCATGCAAGGAGCATTGGCTGGGAACCGACCATCTGGGAAGAGACGTTCTGGTAAGGTTGCTGTATGGGGCAAAGTATTCCCTTCCGATAGGAATGGTCGCGGTTGTCATGGGCTTGACCATAGGCCTTGCCCTTGGTGCCATAGCCGGCTATTTCGGAGGTAAGGTCGACAACATCATAATGAGGCTTCTGGACATCCTCGGATCCATCCCCAGCTTCCTTCTGGCCATGATCCTGATCGTGTCCTTCAACAGCAAGGGGATGCTGCCTATGATGGTCGCTCTGGGAGTGGGTTCCATAACGGGGTTCGCCAGAACGACAAGAACGTCCGTCATGATGCACCGCAACCAGGAATATGTCGAAAGTGCGCTTGCGATCGGAGAGACCCACACTGAGGTGATATTCAAGCACATTGTGCCCAACAGCCTCTCTAGGGTCATCGTCTCCGCATCGCTGAGAATGGGAAGTGCGATCATATCCGCATCCAGTCTGAGCTACCTTGGCCTTGGAATACTCCCTCCTGCCCCGGAATGGGGAGCGATGCTCTCGGATGGGCGCGCATATGTCAGGGATTACAGTTATCTGACCATCTTCCCTGGCCTTTTCATCGTCTTCACTGTCATTTCCTTC
>JAFVFA010000014.1 GCA_017475725.1 Spirochaetales bacterium | reverse complement strand
CAACCCCCTGCTCCGGGACATCGGTCCTCTTTACGGTAATCTCCATCATTGGGTCGGTCTTCAGAAACCTCTGCCTGATCCCATCGGACAGAGCCTTCAGCTGCCCGTCAAACGCATTCTCCATGTTTGACGGGAAGGCCAGCACTGCCGAGGATGAGAATGCTATGACGTTCTCTGCAGAACCGCCCTCCAGAGCGCAGAGATGGATCGGGATCCTCTTTGAAAGGGAGAAGATCATCTCTGCAATGAGCACGTTCGCATTCGCACCGCAACGGTTTATCCTGTTGGCCGAGTGTCCGCCCGCCAATCCGGAGATCGACACCCTAACTGCCGTCAATCCGTCACCAAGGGGCTTGCGCCTTATGGGCAATGTGCTTACCGTCTGCAATCCCCCTGAACAGCAGACGTTGAAATGTCCGTCGGAACCCGAGTCAAGGTTGATGACCATCTTCCCTTTTAGAAGCGAGTAGTCCAGTGCCCTTGCTCCGTGCATACCTGTCTCCTCATCGGAGGTCAGAACAGCCTCGATAGGCGGATGGACCAGGCTTTCGTCTGTGAGCAGGGCAAGGATGATAGACACACCGATCAGGTTGTCAGCCCCGAGCGAGGTCCTGTATGCCCTGATTGTCCTTCCATCCGTGACAAGTCTCACAGGTTGCCTTGCCATATCGATGTCATAACCGTCCTCGTGGACACAGACCATGTCCAGATGGGCCTGGAGAATCACCGGTGCGCAATCCTCATGTCCCCTGCTCCCGGGTCTGAAGATGATGACGTTGTTGTGGTCGTCCTTCACGCAACGCAATCCATGGGCCTTCGCGAACTGTTCACACCAGGAACTTATCCTGTCTGTGTTTCCTGAACCATGCGGAATCCCCGCAAGTTCCTCGAAGATATCGAACAGCCTGTGCCCGCAACAAGAAAGAACCCCCATAAGCCCTCCAGCCAATGATGAGAAAGAACATATGAATTATAGGTACAAAGTTGTAATCTTTTTATAAAATCACTTGCCAATTTTGAGTTGATTATTGGTAACTTCCACTGTTGGTTGACCGTGAATCATGCTATCATCTTTCCATGAAAGAAGAACGGAGAACAAGAATAGCCGAATACATCAAGATCCACGAGGATGTTTCGATGAAGGAGCTGAGAGACGAGTTCAAGGTCTCCATGAACACAATCAGGGCTGATATAGCCAGCCTTGTGGAATCGAAGATAATAAGCAAGGTGTACGGAGGTGTGGTCTACAGGAATCCGGACGTCTTCAACGTCTCCGCCTCAGACACCAGGATCAACACCTTCAGCGAAGCGAAACGCAACATCGCCGCCATAGCCGCATCCAAGATCGAGGATGGCGACATAATATACATCGACTACGGGACCACAACCATCCACATGATAGAGTCGATGCCGCGACGCAGAGGCCTGATAGTCGTGACGCCGAATTTCTATGTCATGGCCAAGCTTGTAAACATACCGGAGATCAAGCTCGTGATCCTGCCCGGCGAATATGACAGGTTGTCTAACGGTGTGATCTCCGAGAACACAATCAAGGATCTGAGGAACTACAGCTTCTCCAAGGCATTCATGGCCTGCACAGGCGTAGACAAGGATTTCAGGGTCACGACAACGTCCTACTACCAGAGGAAGATAAAGCAGACTGCAATGGCCCAGGCGCAGGAATCGTTTCTGCTTGTCGACTCATCCAAGTTCGACAGTCCCGGGCTTCTCAACTACTGCACATTGAAGGACTTCAAGTCTGTCATCACGGACAGGATGATCGCCGAGTCCGTCCAGGCGAAGATGGTTCGTGACAGGATCAGCACCCTGTACCCCTGATCAGCACAGGAACATGAACACCAGAGCGGCTAGCAGGCACACGATCCCGCAGAACGTCAGGGTCTTGAACCACCTCCGCTTCTCACCTGCATCCTGTCTGCTGCGCCCGCTCACGTCAAAGGCCCCTTTCCTCACTGCAAACGAGATCAGCCCAACACCGAAGAAGGCTCCCCCAGTCACGAAGAAGGAATCCGAGAGGACCTTGAAAAGATCCTTGGGTTCCCTGCAATCAAGGATCCCGAAGAGGAACATGCATGCCGCAAGGGCTGCAATCGTCATAAAGACGTGGACAAGGATGCTTATCTTCTCACGTTTCATCGGCTCCATGCACTTTCGGCCTGATCCACATAAGGGACAGCCGCCTGTTCAGACCTTCGGATACTTTCGGGCATTGCCGGAAATCCTCGGTCCCCTTGACTGCTGACACGGCGTAGCCCTTGCAGCAACCGAATCCGCACATTCCACAGTCCTCCCCGGGAAGGACGGAAAGGATCCGTCTTCTGGTCTCCTCCGCATCACGTTTGATCTGTCGTGAGGCCATGAAGGCCATCACAGCACACACTACAACTCCCATGAATGCTATGAAGACAATGAACACGACCGCATAGAACGTCAGCGTCCCGATTACTTCCATCTACTCCTCTTGTCGTCTGATCGCGCCCATGAAGTGAAGGATGTTCAGATCAAGGGGGCTGTCAGAACCGTGGTCCCCCTTATGGAACTTGTTCCCCTCGCACGGAACCGTCTCATGGCAACCGTGATCGGTCGAGAAGCTCACAAGGGTGTTGTGCTTTCTCCAGACTCGCCTGATATCGGACACAAGCATATCAAATTCCGCGCTTTGCTGATACAGGGCGGCAACAGCCTCCTTCGATTCTGGGCCGAACCTGTGGTCCTGCGTGTCATACATGTACGTGTAGAGGATCACCACATCGTACTCGTCCTTCATGATCAGCTCCCTTGCCTTCTCGACGCACTCGCCTTCACATGCGCAGTTGTAGATGTCGAAATCCCTTTCCAGGAAGATGTTGGACATGCTCGCCTTGGGCTGGGAGACAAGGGCGACCTTCTTCCCCGATCTTATCAGTGCGTCAAACAGGGAGTCCGTCCTGATGACAGGTTTCTCATACTTCCTTATTCCGTGGACCTCCGGCAGAACACCGGTGTACATCGTACCGAAGCAAACCGGAGTGACGGAAGGCAGAACCGTTCTGAACGGGATTGTGATCTGGGTGTTCCTGAGAACAGGGAAAATGGCATCCGGATGCTTCTCGTACATCCATTGTGCACAGCAGTCCGGATTCATGATGAAGACCCTGTCAAAGCCGTCTCTGCAGATGTCCTTCATTGCATCGACTGCCCAATCCACTGGTCCATCCGCCTCCCTGGGTCTCTCGGTCCCGAACATATCGGATATTGTGGAGGCGAACCTCGTCAAAGATATGCTGTTCAATTCACTCATCTCATTCTCCTTGCTTCAAGAAATCGTCAGGCATCTCAGCTATGGCTGCAGCGATCCATTTTGCGCGTCGGCTCAGGGAGCTCATGCTCACATGCTCATCCATCTGGTGGGCGCCGCTGCCTGTCATACCCATGGAACAGACACTCGGGGCCCCCGCCTGGCAGGTATAGACCGCATCCGAACCGGAGCTCAAGCGCTTTGCCTTCGGATGCTCAAGATTGTATTTCTCAGCCACTGAGATCAGATAGTCGGCCAGTGCGATGTTGCCTGGGGTGGCGTCCATGGGAGGTCTCTCACCCACTATTCTCCATTCGCACCGGGTCCCGGGGATGAAGGACCTGCCAAGGATCCCCTCCACATAATCACGCACAACCTGCCGCTGCTCCGGCTTCCAGTAGCGGTTGTACAGGGTGAAGGAGCATTTTCCGGGAACCGTATTAGGCGATATTCCCCCTCTTATGAGACCGCAGTTGTACGTGTTCTCATTCGGGTCACTTGCCTCCTCGATTGCGCAGATCTTCATGCCGGCTTCCTTGATTGCGCTTATTCCGTCGGCATAATGCTCCCCTGCATGGGCGGCTTTTCCGTAGACATCAACGGAGTATCTTATCGAAGCCTTCCTTCCTACCGTTATGCTGTTCTCGGTACCGCTCTCAAGCGTCAGCGCAGCTGCACAGCCGCGGGAGTTCTCCCTGATGAAGTCCTTCCCGGCGTCACCAGACAGACCCTCCGACAGCTCCTCGTCCGGGATCATTATGAACCTGATCTCCCTTTTCCTGTATCCGCAGTCCGCCAGAGCCTGCATCACAAGAAGTCCGGTCGCCAGGCCGCCTTTCATGTCATATGCACCCGGGCCGTACATCAGATCCCCGTCCTTTCTGATCAGGTCCGTTCCCCACGACCCCTTCGGATGGACTGTGTCCATGTGCCCTGTGAAGGCGATGGGAGGAAGGGAGGCGCCCTCGTTCAAGGTCACGACCAAGCCGTTGCCAGCCTTCTCGAAGCTATGGACCCTGACGTTGAAGCCGTGGTCCAGTGCGAACTTCCGTATGACAGAGCCAAGCCTGTCCACGTTCTCCTTGTCCGGGGTGTAGCTTTCAACTCTCACCATGGTCTCGAGAAAACCCAAATACACCTCGAGTCTTCTTTCCACACATTCAAATACGCTCATTAATAGCTCCTTTCGCCTTCATTTGCAGGAATGGCATGCAACGAAATGCCCTTCGCTCACTTCCCTGAGCATGGGTTCCGGCAGTCTGCTGCAGTCCTCGGATTTGCAGTAGCAGCGTCTGCAGAATCTGCAGACATCCTTCGGATTGATCGGAGAAGAGACCTCTCCCCTGAGGATTATCCTGTTCGGCTTGTAGTCCAGGTCAGGGACGGGGATTGCGGAGAGAAGAGCTCTGGTGTACGGATGCAGAGGATTGCTGAACAGCTCATCTGCAGGTGCCTTCTCAACCATACGCCCCAGATACATGACCATGATCTCATTGGACAGATGCCTCACAACACTCAGGTCATGTGTGATGAACATGTAGGTGATCCCCCTGTCCTTCTGCAGCTGCTCAAGGAGGTTTATGATCTGGGCCTGTATGCTCACATCCAGAGCAGACACAGGCTCGTCACACACAATGAATTTCGGGTTCAGGGCAAGGGCCCTTGCGACTCCTATTCTCTGGCGCCTTCCGCCATCAAGTTCATGGGGATAGGTATTGATGAGACGATGGGCCAGCCCAACGATATCCATCAACTCAACCACCTTCTTCTCCAAGGTGTCCTTGTCGGGATACAAGCCGAACTTCACCATCGGTTCGCTGATGGCCTGGAAGACAGTATGCATCGGATCCAGTGACGAATAGGGGTCCTGGAAGATGATCTGCATCTCCTTCCTCATCTGCTTCATCTGTGCCGCATTCATCTGCAGCAGGTTCTTCCCTTCGAATATCACCTCACCGGAGGTCGGCTCATGCAGCCTGAGGATCGCCCTGCCCAAAGTGGACTTGCCGCATCCCGATTCGCCTACGACACCCAGGGTTGTCCCTTTTCTGAGGGAGAATGAGACATCATCAACCGCATGAAGAAGCCCCTTTCTGTTCTTGAAATACTTCTTCAGATTCCTGACTTCAAGGATTGTTTCTCCGTTGTCCATCATTTTCCCCTCTCAATTCTGAAATCCGGTTCGTCATAGCGGCAGCAGGTGACTGTGTGCGTGTCCGACACCTTGCGTTCCACCGGCCGCACCTTCCTGCACCTTTCAGTGGCATACCTGCACCTTGGAGCGAACTTGCACCCCTCGGGAATCACCGTGGGGTCAGGCATCAACCCAGGTATGGGCTGAAGAGGAACACGTTCCCCGTACAGGCGCGGAAGCGAATTGAACAGACCTTCCGTGTATGGGTGCATCGTCCTTCTGAAAATGTCATCAAGGGTTCCGCGCTCTATGATGTTCCCTGCGTACATCACTGCGACATAGTCACAGATCTCGGCGATTATCCCCAGATCGTGGGTGATCATTATCAGTGATGTGTTCTCCTCCCTGACAAGGGTCTTCATCAGATCCAGGACCTGTGCCTGGATGGTGACATCAAGGGCCGTTGTCGGTTCATCGGCAATGAGCAGATGCGGATGGCATGCAAGGGCTATTGCAATGACCACTCGCTGCTTCATCCCACCGGAGAACTGGTGCGGATACTCATCCGCCCTTGACGCCGGGATGCCTACCTTGCCTAGCATCTCGACAGCCTTCTCATGGGCCTCCTTCCTTGAGAGGCCATGATGGGTCCTGTAGCTTTCCGCAATCTGGTCCGACACCCGCATCACAGGATTCAGAACCGTCATGGGATCCTGGAAGATCATGGATACATTCGTCCCGCGGATCTTCTCGAGTTCGTGCGGAGCCGCCGCATACATGTCATATCCGTCGACGATCACTTTCTCGCAATCGACCTTTCCGTTGATCGAAGGGACCAGTCTGAGTATGGAAAGGGCGGTGGTGGTCTTCCCCGCCCCGGTCTCACCGACGAGACCGATGGTCTTGCCGTAACCGAGGCTCAGATCGACACCATTTACGGCATATACGGTCTCATCCTCAGTCACGTATCTGACCCGAAGGTCTTTCACGTCAAGGATCAGATCGCTTTTATCGGCTTTCAGTTCAACTGAATTCTTTTTCTTTCCGAACATTCAGCTCCCCTATCTTTTGAGTGTGGGAT
>JAFVFA010000087.1 GCA_017475725.1 Spirochaetales bacterium | reverse complement strand
ACCTACATGGAGGAGTTCGACTACCTGTTCTCCAAGATAGGGCTGAACATGCACATCATGAAGCCGCAGACCATGCTCCAGCTGATAAACAGCGTCGACAAGATCTGCAAGCACAAGGTGTTCGCCAACGGCAACATCATCCAGGACAACGACTTGGTCATCACAGTGGCTGCAAGTCTGCTGGTGGCCCCGTTCCTTACCTCGGAGTCAACCATGGAGGATGCCGTCAGGACCGCACAGATCCTGCAGCTTGAGACGTTCTTCGGGGCACCTTCGGCCATAATCTCCAGATGCGCCATCATCATATCCCCCAGGGAGAGGTCAATGGAGGAGCTTCTGGAGGACAGGACGTTCCTTGACCTTATCGGGCACAACGAGTACCAGGGAATCAGGTGGTTCAGAGGTGAATCCTTCCAGGAGTGCATGTATCTCGTCTATCTGTCCAACGCCCTGAAGTCGACGAAGGTCATGACGGAGAAGAGAGAGCTCGAGATCAGGAAGGAGATCGACATGTGGCTCAGACGCTGTGCGGATGCGAACTACAGAATGGACAATCTGCTCAAGGGCTGAGAGACAAAT
Source organism: Spirochaetales bacterium (assembly GCA_017475725.1). Lineage (GTDB taxonomy): Bacteria > Spirochaetota > Spirochaetia > Sphaerochaetales > Sphaerochaetaceae > UBA9732. The sequence continues at coordinate 6,341 of JAFVFA010000087.1, read as the reverse complement.
ACTGCCTCATCCAGAACTTAGACAACGAAAGCACGGCACGGCAGGCTCTCAGGCGGAGTCTGTCGTGAACTTTTTTTCAAAAACTTCCCCGTCATTTTTAAAAAAATGTTTAATATACAAACTAGACACACAAGTATAATAGCTTTATAATTTTGTACCATGAAGACTTGGTTGACTTATTTGGCAGCGGCTGCCATGGGTTTGGCATTTGAGCTTGTATTGAAGGACACGGCGGGGTTCGTGCCATTCATAACCTTCATGACCGAGATTGTCATGAAGCTTGGGATTTTCATAGTCTTCCCACTTGTCTTTGTCTCCATGATGTCAGGAACCGCCTCCCTTACAAGGAAGTCCGGCCGCACGGGCTTCACCTGGCTGTCCACCATCTTCTGGGCCCTTTTCACATCAGCTGCATTCGCATGCATCGGAGTTCTGGCTTTCAGAATCTTCCCTGCAGCATTCCCCACGACCTCCACGGTCCCCGAGACGGCGGAGCAGGCTGCCGTGATCTACCAGGAGCTCTCGGCCACGACAATGGAGAGGATCCAGAACGCAAACCCGCTCTCCATCAACGCCTTCGTCAACCTCATAAGGTCAAGTGACTGCCTTCTGCCGGTTCTCTTTGCAGCCCTGATCTTCGGCTATGCCATCAGACCGACGTCAGAGGTCATCAGACCGGCCTACATAACGATCAACTCCCTCAGCGAGGTGATGTTCCGCCTTGCAAAGCAGGTTGCCAGACTCCTATGGATCGCAATCTTCTTCATCTCAGGAACATGGTATGACAAGCTCTGGACAGACGGCACGGTCTTCGAGTCGTGGAGGTTCGTCGTGATGTTCGTGATTGCAGGTTTCGGCACGCTTCTGGTGCTGCTTCCCCTAATCTACGCCATCGCAACAGGTTTCAGGAGAAACCCATACAGACAGATTCTCAGGCTTGTCTCCGCAGGATGTGCAGCCTTCTTCTCAACGAACTACCTGTTCAGCCAGACCTCCCTCTACACGGACTGCCGCATCAACCTCGGCATCCAGAAGAACGTGGTCTCCACAACACTTCCCCTGCACAGCATCATCACAAAGGGTGGAAGCGCAATGGTCTCCACCCTCTGCACATGCTCACTCGTCTATGCCCTGAACGGCTCCATGCCGAACGTGGTCCAGTCATTCACCATCGCGATAGCGTGCACACTGGCCAGCTTCCTCTGCTGCCTGCATGCGGGTGGAGAGGTCGTGTTCGCCAGCGCCTTCGCACTTGGTCTTCTCAAGGTCAACGTCTCCGGTGCCGAGTTCGCCATCATAGGGCTGCTGCCGCTTCTCAACGGAGTGGCCACGATGTTCGACATCTTCCTTGCTGGTCTCGGAGCAAGCTTCACCGCAGTGAACCTCAAGGCTGACTGCTACATCAGAGACAGGGACAACATCTGATGAACAGCAAGCTTCTGCGCATCCTCACACTGTTTCTCCAGGTCATATGCTTGGCAATCATTGTCGGAGTGTGCGTCTACGGCATAGTCGTGACGGAGGAATGGTCTGTCAGCAGACCCTTCATCCAGACTGTCGTCAGGGCCGCAGTGCTCTTCCTGCTCACCATAAGCTACTACACGACAAGCGTCTCGAACTTCAATCCTGGCAACCCGTTCATAATGCTCTTCATGCTCTTCATGACCATAGTCGAGCTCAAGATCCTCTCAGTGTTCTCGGAGCTCACAGGCTGGAGCATCCTTCCCGCAAGGGTCAGCGTCAGACTGCATCTGTTTGCGCAGTTCATGGTGTACTTCCTGCTGACAGGCTATGCCATCAACTACCAGAACAATGACCACAGCGCAGTCTCAAGGTTCATGGTCTTCGGCATGACCGGATGCCTGTTCCTCTCGATAATGATCCCCGCCACACAGGACATTGCAGGGGTCTGGGATCTGAAGGCACCTTATCTGCTGGTGACGTCGTTCTGCACCATAAGCGTGCTGAGCAACATGATCCTGGCCTTCTCTGAATCCACAAGCGTGGGAACGCTGAGGCATGTCTCCACCATCATGATGCTGCTCGGGAACTACGCGATGATCTACGACAACCAGATCATATCCCTTGTCGGGTCAGGTCTCTTCGTGCTGGGTGCGATCATCAGCATGATCCTCACTCTGCGCAACTCCGTCATTCTGTAAGAAGCCTCCTGGACATTTCAAGGATCTCCTCGGCATTAACCTTCAACGTGCTTCTGTCATAGGTCAGAAGGCCGTTGACCTCCTGCTCCACATCAGAGACCTGAGTGTAGATGCTTGCGGCAAGGCCCTTGCGCTTTGCGGGGATTATCTGCTTCTCGTAAAGTCTCACGATTGCCCTGGTGAGCTCCTCTCTGCTCCTGTATCGCCTGTAGGTGAAGGCCTTCTTGGCTGTGGTGTTGGTGTCCATCCCATAGCCGCCGAACTCCGTCAGAAGGACGGCACGCCCAAGGCGGTCCTTTCTGAAGCGGTACGGCCGGAAGTAGACATGCAGGCTCCTTATGTCCCCTATCCCCTGGTCATGCCAGCCCGAGGCGTGGTCAATGGTCCTGCTCGGGTCAATGGCCTGGATGTTCTCCGAGATGCGCCTCGAGTCGAACTGCCCCCAGCCCTCGTTGAACGGCACCCACATGGCGATGCTGGTGCAGTTGAACAGGGTCATGACTGTGCCGTAGCACTCGTCCTCGAAGACCTTGCGCTCGTCAGCGTCCTCACGTGCGAACTTCACGTATTCATCATCCTTCAGGAAGGATCCAAGAACCAGAGGGCTGGAGATCACCATGGGTCTGTACCTCCCCCCTCCGGAAACCATGTCCTGCCAGACGAGCATTCCCAGGCGGTCGCAGTGGTGATACCATCTCAAAGGCTCAACCTTGATGTGCTTTCTGAGGGTGTTGAAGCCCATGGCCTTCATCCTGGAGATGTCGTCGACAAACTCCTTGTCGGACATCGGGGTGTAGAATCCACCCTTGAAATAGCCCTGGTCCAAAAGCCCGTGGTGGAAATAGGGCTTTCCGTTCAGAAGAAGGCGCTTGACGCCATCCCTGTCAGGGCCGACCCCAAAGGTCCTGAGACCCACATATGATGTGATTCTGTCACTCCCGGCGGTAACGCTGAAATCGTAGAGATATGGGTCCTCCGGGCTCCAGAGATGAGGGTCCTGGATCTCAATGAAGGTCTCCTCCCCCGTCTTGACCGGAACATCCCGTCCGCAGATAGAGACCGTGGCTTGGCAATCCGACCCGGACATGTTCACCTTCAGGGAGAAACCCTTCAGGTTCGGTCTGATCTCTATGTCATTGATGTGGTTGATGGGAACCTTCTCCATCCACACGGTCTGCCATATCCCGCTTGTCTTGGGGTACCAGATGCCACCGGGGGTCGAGCTCTGCTTCCCTCTGGAGATCTCCTTTGTATCCCCGGGATCCTGGACGCTGACATCCAGGTCGAACGATGCCCTGAAGACCTCAATCGAGAACGGAAGATAGCCTCCGACATGCTCGAACACAGGCTCCTTGTCGATGAAGACCACGGCCCGGTAGTCAACGGCTCCGAAATGGAGCAGCAGCCTCTCCTTGGAGAAATCCACATCAGGGAAATCCACGTGGCGGCTGTAGAGCATGGTCTCATGGGCCTGAAGGGTCCGGTTCACCCCGCTGTACTCGGATTCCGGGGAGTACGGCACCATTATGGGCATGGGCTTTGCATCATCTCCATCGGAAAGGAACCTGAGTTCCCATCTGCCGTTCAGACAAAGATAGCTGTCGCGCACCATCTGCGGCCTTGGATACTCTGCAAGCGGGATTCTCTCTGACATGACACCTCCAAAAGGGCAATGCAGCCTTCATGTAGAAGAATAGCACAAAGAAGATTGTTTAAAACAACGAATTGCCCCATAATCTTTGCCATGAGACTGTTTCTTCTTCCACGAACATTCAAGGGCGAGAGCTCGCTGGTCCTCACAGGCAAGGACTACAACTACCTTGTGAACGCCCTTCGGCTGAAGGAGGGACAGGACATGATGGGGCGTGACCGCGAAGGCGGACTCTGGGACCTCAGGATCGAGGCCATAGGGAAAGGAAGCTGCACGCTCTCTGCCTCCAAAGCACAGGAGGCAAAGGCAGTCACGGATGCCCTTCCGCAGCAGAGGCCCCTCAAACCCATCATCCTCTACCAGTGCCTTCCGAAAGGGAGAAAGGCCGATGAGATCATAAAAAAGGCCACTGAAGCCGGTGTACGGGACATCGTTCTGGTGAAAAGCAGGAACTGCATCGCCAATCTCGAGGGAAAGGAGGACTCCAGGCTCTCCAGATATGATGCCATAGTCACCGAGGCCATACAGCAGAGCGGTTCGGTGGTCCCCACAAAGGTTGACGGAGTGATAGACATAAAGGATGTGCCGGATGACCTTGCCGCCAGGAGCGACGGCATGCCCACCCTGGGTCTGGTCCTTCACCAGGTGTCCCTCCAGGAGGACCAGTCGGACCTATGCTCCTGCGTCATGGGGTTCAAGGGCTGCACCGCCATACTCGTTGGACCGGAAGGCGGCCTGGAGGAGTCCGAATGCCGTCATCTCATGGATAGGGGATTCAAGGCGGTATTGCTGAAAACGAATATCCTAAGATGTGAAACTGCCTCGATTTACGCCATAGGCGCAATTCAGACATTATTGGAGTCTGATTGTTGATAACTTGTGCAAAACTCGCAGTTCAATAAACGGAAAACTCTCTAACCGCCGCTACAGAAAGGCAATAAAAGTTATATAACTTCTTAATAACAGCAAGATAATCAAATCCAAAATAACTCTTTACAATACATATAATTACATTCTACTATTCACATGATTAGTACCAAGTTGGGAATGATGTCGTAACCCCGTTTTGTTATCATTTGAACAAGTATGAAATACAGGTTGTGCATAACTTGTGCAATAGTGTGTGCAAAACTGTGCCATTCCACGGAATCCGGGCCTATATTTTCTTATTATAGAAAGACCTGCCCGAGGGCAGGTCCATTTGATGCATAACACACTAGGGATACTACTGATTCACTGCGCGTTCCCAGGTCTGGAGGTATTCGTAGGCAGCCTTGCATCCGTTGTCGTAGACGATGTCCGCAAGAGGAGTCTCGTCATAGGTAAGCCTTGAAAGGTACTCGTTCCTTGCCACAAGACGGAGGACCTCCTCCCTGAGACCGGAGGATTCGGCGTTCTCTGCCACGAACTTCCGGATGTTCTCATCCGTGAAGTCAGGGTTCTCGTCGACGAACTTCGCTGCGATCTTGTCGTTTATGAATGCGGTGTAGGCCTCGACCTCGTCCTCAAGGACGTATACCTCCTCCACAACCACATCGGGCTCCACGCCATCGCCATGTATGGTCTTTCCGCTTGGCCCGACGAAGCTTGCGGTCGTGATGGATGTGTACCCCTGGCCGAAGGACGAGATGACCTGCATGACGCCCTTTCCGTAGGAGGTCTCGCCGAACAGCATTGCCCTGCCGGAATCCCTCATGGCGGAGGAGAATATCTCAGCGGAGCTGGCAGTTCCGCCGTTTATCAGGATGGCGACCTCGATCTCAGGGTTGACCGAGACCTCATCGGTTGCCACATAGGTGACGTCCTTGGAACTGTCCTTGTATGAGATTGAAAGGAGCGTGGAGTCGGAGATGAACAGATCTGCGATCGCAAGTGTAGCATCCACATCTCCGCCGGGGTTGTCCCTCAGGTCTATTATAAGCTTCTCCATACCCTGAGCCTCAAGGTCCTCAAGGGCATCGTATATTGCCTTGTAGGTGCTGCTGGAGAACTCCAGGATCCTGAGGTACGCGGTGGAGGAGGCTCCGATCATCTCGTACTCGACTGTCGGGACGGTGATTATCTCCCTCACGATGTCAAGTGTGAAATCGGTCTCGCCCCTTCTGATTGTGAGCTCGACTGACGTGCCTGGCTCTCCCTTCATCAGCTTGGCGCAGTCCGTGGCCTCCATCTCAACAACCGACTCCCCGTTGATCGCTATGATGTAGTCACCGGCCTTCAGACCGGCTCTTGATGAAGGGGTGTTCGGGAAGACCTGGGTGATGTGGGCATAGAGTGTGCTCTCATCCTCGGGGTCCTGATAGTCGACATATGACTTGGAAAAATAGATTCCGAGTCCGCCATAGGTACCTGAAACCTCTTCATAGTAGTCGTCAGACTCGTCGGAGGCCACATAGTAGGTGTACTTGTCCCCCAAGGCATCGAACAGAGCTGTTGCCATGGCCTCATAGACGGCTTCGTAGTCTATGTCATAGAGGAAGTTCCTCTCGACGTACTGGTACAGCCTCTCGAGCGTTGCCATGTCCCTT
>JAFVFA010000086.1 GCA_017475725.1 Spirochaetales bacterium | reverse complement strand
TGGCCTTGAAAACCCCCTTGGGTGTTGTCACAGAGAAGACATCTCCGTCTTTTCTTATTGCGGTGACCTCGCTCCCAAAGCTGAAACCAACCCCGTTGTCCATGGCATTCTCGGCATGGGCTATGCAGAACTCGAAAGGGTCGAAGATGGCGGTGTTCGGAGACGGCATCCCTCCAATGCCCCCTATTCCGGGGACAATGGCTCTGATTTCATCCTGATCCAGCAGCTTCAGGCCATCGCAGCCGTTGGCGCGGCCACGTTCAATTATGCCCTCAAGGGCCTTCATGTCATCCTGGTCGAAGGCGACGAGGACCTTGCCCGTCTTCCTGTAAGGTATCCCGAGCTCCTTGGTGACCGCCTCGAAGCCACGGTTTCCCTCAACGCAGAGCTTGGCCATCAGCGAGCCTGTCCTGTTGTTGAAGCCTGCATGGACGACACCTGACATCCGCCCGCTTGTGCCGTAGGCCACGTCACATTCCTTCTCAAGGACAAGCACGTCAATGCTGTAGCGTGACAGATCCCTGGCCACGGCACAGCCGACTGCACCGGCTCCGATTATCATGACATCATAGGTCCTGCGCATTGGTCCTCCCAATATTGTTGAGGACTATTCTATCATACAATCGTGGTTTGGAACCTCTTTTCCTGATTCAGTTTCCCTTCTGTTTCCATGATTCTGGAGCCCGATGTCCGATGTGCCGAACGGCGAGAGATCCGCAAAGCGGGGGCAGCTCTCCCTGTCACCCCTGCAGTGATGGAGGAGGAAGCAGGTGCCGTTGTAGTTCTCGCACATTGTCGGGCTCCTTGTTCAGAGGGAGTTGTAGCACTGCAGGATACCCTGGATGGTCTCCTGATACTCGAAATCCATCGGATAGACTATGTTCATTTCCCTTATCATGCTTATGCCCTCTATGTTGAGGACCGCAATCTTGCCCTTCTTGAGTTCATCGAGGCAGGTGCTCTTTGAGAGTATGGAGACTCCGAAGTTCCTTCTGATAAGGTCCTTTATGGTGGCTATGTTCTCCAGCTCCAGGATCACGTTGAGCTCATGGATGGACCTGCCCTTCTCCGCAAGGGCCTGGCTGAAGGTCTTCATTGTGTTTGATGTGGGAAGCCTCATTATGAAGTTCTCCGCCTTCAGCTCATCCAGGGTAACGGAGCCTCTCTTCGCCAATGGGCTCTCCGGAGATGTCACAAGCACAAGGCAGTCCGTTCCCAGAAGGACGGTCTTGAGGTCCGGATCCGAATACTTGCCCTCCATGACTATGAAGTCGAGCTCACGGTCCTTGAGCATCTTGTACAGATAGTCGGAGGTGTTGGTGATTATCTTCGTTGACATCTCGGACGGACTGCTCTTCACATACTTTGCGATGGCCTCCACGACAAGACTGCTCTCAACGGTGTGTGTGATACCCACATTGATCGGGACTCCGGAGAAATGCTCGTCCAGGATTATCTTGGTCATGTTCTTGGCTATCCTGTCCATCTTCTGCAGAGAATCAATAAGAATGGCTCCCTTCTTTGTTGGATGGATTCCGGACTGGGACCTTTCAAGGATCTTGAATCCGACCTCATCCTCAAGCAGCTTGATCTGACGGCTGATTGCCGGCTGTGTTATGCACAGCTCCTGTGCAGCCTTTGTGAAATTCCCGAGTTCAACGATTCTCAGCAGAGACCTGACTTTCTGATCCAGGAAATCCATCATATCTCCTCCAACTCATAACACATCTTCTGCGGATTGTAGATTTTTCTTCTCTTGTTCGTCTTCAGGTGCCTTGATGCAAAAGAGAGGAACAGGAACACCGAGACCAGAGAACATATTATATCAACAATCGGCGTGGCGGCTACTATGCCGGACATTCCGACCATGCTGCGCAGGACGAACATCATCGGTATGTCCAGAGCACCCTTGCGCAGAAGGGCAAGGGAGAAGGACTCCCCACCGTGTCCCACAGCCTGGAAGAACGATATGAACGTATATGCAAGTGCAGAGAACGGAGCCCCTACACACAGAATGCGCAGGAAAGCCACCCCATGGGCCTTGGACGCATTCTCAGCGGCCAGGAACAGGCCGACAAGCGAATGGGCGAAGAAGAACATGCCCAAGGTGCATATGGTCGCGGCCGAGACGGCGACGAATCCGACTGACAGGACTATCTGCTTGGTCCTCACGCGCTTGCCCGCAGAGTAGTTGTAGCCGATCAGAGGAAGGGCACCCTGGGTTATTCCTCTGACAATCGAGTGCGACAGCATGTTGATCTTCTTGGCAACTCCGATTCCGGCCTGCACCGCAGTCCCATAGGCGGAGAGCATGTTGTCAAGGATGGCATAGGAGAAGTTCTCCGCGAATGTCATGACAAAGGCAGGCAGCCCTGCGTTGAACACCTTTCTCGGGATCTTGTCGGAGAAGGACCGTCTTGTAAGCCTCAGACTCACCAGAGACTTTCCGCCACGTCTTCCCAGAGCAAGAAGAACCATGAAGTAGAGGCAGGAGACCACATTGGAGAGGGCTGTGGCCAACGCAGCACCCACGACCTCCCTTCCCTCCGGAAGGACCACGAACATGAAGAGGGGGTCCAGAAAAATGTTAAGCACCCCACCCAGGATTATCCCGATTGAGGCATGCACCGCCATCCCTGTCGATCTGACAAGGTGTGACATCAGAGAGTTCATGGCGGTGAAGACCCCTCCGAGGATTATCGTGACAATCACATATTCACGCGCAAATCCATGCACGTTCACAGCCGACCCTCCAAGGAAGTTCACGAAAGGGTCAAGGATCAGGAACACGAAAAGGGCATAGATGAATGCTGCGAAGAAACAGCCCCAGAAGGAGAACGCACTTGTGCTTCTGGCTCTGTCGAAGTTCTGCTTTCCCATGGCTCTTGACATGACGCTGGATCCGCCTATGCCGAAGAGGTTCGCGATTGCGCTGAGGAACATGAACGCAGGCATGCATACAGTGACTGCGGTGATCTTGTCATTGCTGTTCGTGAGGCTTATGAAGAAAGTGTCCGCCATGTTGTATATGACCAGGATTATCTGTCCCATGACGGTCGGTACAGCAAGCTTCATAAGCGCTGTCATTATAGGCGTATCCTCGAACAACGCCTTGTTGTCTCCACGCATACAACGATGCCCCCTTTTCAAGTAAATCCATTCTATAAAAGGAACAACGTTGAAATCAAATCATATGTTCTGATGCATCGATAACCAAAACTAATGGAGATTGGGCAAAAAAACATCCTAAGGTGGGAACGGACATCGGAATGGATTTCCGAAAATGATTGAGGCTATAAGTTCTTGTTATCCACAATCAGAATCGGGTCTCCAGGGTATCGACCTTTCCCTGAAGCTCCTTCAGGTGTTCAAGGGCACGATTTATCCTGGTCTGCCTGAGTTCGGGTTTTCCGATATCCATGACGGCCACAAGATGCAGGAAGCGCACGCATGCCAGGACCATTATCCTGTCCTTCTCCTTACGGATGAACTCCTCATCCCTGCCCTCGAAGTAGTACTGCAGCCCTTTGTCACAGATGAAATCGGCGGTCTCCTGTGAGATGCCCTGGAACTCCTGGATGTTGAGAGGTTCATCCTCAGGGTACAGCCTGTATGTCACGAACAGGCACATGAGGTCGAATACCGGATCCCCCACACTCAGTGTGTCCATGTCGATCAGCAGAGGCTCCCCATCGCTGACCATCACGTTCTTCAGCTGGATGTCACCGTGCACGACATGCAGATTCTCGGGCATGGCATCAAGGAGTCGGACAAGCCATATCCTGATGTCCTCCGGAATCGCGGAGCCGAGATCAGAAAGGTACTTTCTGAAGACATCTCTGGCGGAAGGGAGCTCACCGGGCTCCATCTCAACGGAGTGGACCTGGCGGATCAAGCCTGCATACTGGCGGATTATCCCATCCATCCTTTCAGGCTCCTTCCGGATCATCTCGTTGAAGGTGGAGGCCTTAAGCATCTCGAACACGGAACCGTACCTGTCCCCGACCTTGACGATGTCATAGGATATGGCTGTGGGAATCCCCTTCAGAAAAGCCTGCTTCGAGCGCTTCTGCTCGTTCTCGATCATAGGGATGCAGTCAGGGATGTTGTAGACCTTGACAATCGTGTCCTCATCGATGCGATACACGGTGCCTATGGCGCCCCTTCCGACAATCTCGCAGCCATCTATGCTGATCTCACGCATCTTTCTGCGGACATCAAGGAGGTTGACGAATCCGGTCATGTCCAGTATGTCGTAGACGTCCTTCGAGACGTTCCTGACCTTCAGAGGAGTCTTCTGATCCTTGGTAAGCTTGAGCAGGACACGCAGCCCGGCACTTGATATGTAAAGGAGGTCCTCTGCATCAATGACCAGCTCAAGGCCTCCATTGGCGGCCTTGATATCCTCCAGCGACTTCTGGATCTCCGAGGAGTTGTCAGAGCTTATGCGGCCTTCCGGATAGGCGATGACCTGATTGCCCTTCACTTCATAGCGCATGCTGCACCTCCGTACATGAAAGCATAGCATAGAAGAAAGCGTTTGCCCATGCCGGCAAAGCAAAAGGGATTGGGAAACACATTCATTTGGGGTGTTCAGGAGTAGGTCTTTATGATCTGCTCCGAAACCTCCCTCTTTGAGATGCACTGGTCCATGGCCTGTTTCTCTATATAGCGATGGGCATGGGGCTCATCCATCCTGAGTTCAGAGATGAGAAGCCACTTCGCCCTGTTGACTATTCGGATCTCATTCATCTTGTCCTCAAGTGACAGTGTCTTCCTCTCAAGGAGTCTCAGCCTCTCCCTGGTGCTCACCATCCAATCGAAGGCGGTGATGAGAGAGGGTCTTGAAAGCGGTTTTGCAAGAGTGTAGACACCATGGGGAGAGACCCTGTCTGCAATTGCACCAAGGATGTCTGCAGGTACGATCAGAAGGACGACCACACCCTTTGAGGAGACTGAGTCTATCGCGAACTCAATGCCCGGATCGTCCTTCAATGGGGAGTTTATTACAACAAAGTCATAGCTGCGCTCTATCCATTCCCTTTTTGCGGCACTGACACTTGCGACATATTTCGTCAGGTGATATCGGGACTCGGGCATGAGGGAGGAAAGCGCAGAGTTGAACTTCTCCCCTGCGGATACAATGAGAACACTGTATTTCCTCTCTTCAAGCCCCATTCCGATATTCCTTATCTTCCACAGTAGATTGAAAGAATCTCTTCTGGGATATGAGCCTTGATGAAACTGCTTGAGGCAGCGACGCTGCAGGCCTCCTGGAATGTACCGGGAAGTTTGTCAAAGGACGCAAGGACATCGCTGTTTGCGGTGAACAGATTCATATCAGAAGGCTCGCAAAGCTGAAGCCTGTTCCTTATTCCATAAAGGCTGGCATGGATCATCAGGGCAAACGCAAGGTAAGGATTGGCAGTTGGGTCAGGTGATCTGAGCTCCACTCTTCGATACTCTCCTACAGCCGCAGGAATCCTGACCAGAGGAGAGCGGTTCTCCTTTGACCAGGAGACATACCTTGGAGCCTTGTGGCTACCAAGACGCTGGTAAGACATCTCACTGGGATTCATGAAAGCAGTCATGTCCTTGGCGTTGGCAAGCAGACCAGCAATCATCCACGAGAAGGTCTCCTCCCTGTCCAGCGGATGAAGTGACATGTTGATGTGGAATCCGTTCCCCGGGGCATTTGACAGCGGTTTCGGGGAGAAGTCTGCAACAAGACCATTGTTGTGGGCCACAGTCTTGACAACACGCTGGAATGTCATTGCATTGTCAGCTGCGACCAGCGCATCGGAGTACTTGAAGTCAATCTCGTTCTGTCCCGGCCCTTCCTCATGATGTGAGCGCTCAGGATAGATGCCTATGCGCTCAAGCGTCAGACAGATTTCCCTGCGGACATTCTCCCCTCTGTCCTCCGGGGCTATGTCCATGTATCCCGCTTCATCGCATGGAATCTTTGTCGGCTTCCCGTTCTCATCCTTCTGGAAAAGGTAGAACTCCAGCTCTGACCCGAAGCGAAATGTGAAACCCTCCTTTTCCGCCTCTGCTATGGCATTCTTGAGTAGCTGCCTGGAATCACATCTGAAAGGGGTTCCGTCAGGGAGCGTTATGGTTGAGAACATCTGGACCACTCGACCATGTTCAGGTCTCCAAGGAAGGGGCATGAGCGTATCCGGCTCAGGATGCAGAAGCAGATCGCTGCGTGATTCATCTCCGAAACCTGCAATTGCGGATGCATCGAAGGAGATCCCGTGTTCGAATGCCCGTGGAAGTTCATCAGCCATTATGGAGATGTTCTTCTGTCTCCCGAAGACATCACAGTAGGCCAGACGGACAAACTTCACATCCTCCTCTCTGGTGTACTGCACAACCTCATCTTTAGAGTAACTCATAATAGCATCCAGCCCCTTCAATTCGCGACATACATCTGTCTGTATTGATTCTCACTATCAGGTGTAACCACAGTGAAACAAGAAGATAGTACTTCATTTTTGTCTATGTTGAAAATACTGCAGAACTCCCCAATGAGAGATTCC
>JAFVFA010000085.1 GCA_017475725.1 Spirochaetales bacterium | reverse complement strand
ATCTTCGTCTTCCAGGTGGACCTTTGCGCCTTTCAGCTTCTCTGCAAGCTCGTTGGCCTTGGCCTCCTCATTGATCTTTATGGTGTTCTCCGGAGAATACCATGAAGCCTTGAAGGAACCGAAGTCGGCCTTGAGTGTCCAGTAGAAGCGACCTGCGAAATCCTCGATCTCATCCTCTCTGCTTGTTATGAGGGCAAGAGTCGGAGTCTGGACGCGACCTGCGGAAAGTCTGGTGTCGAAATGGCAGCTCATTGCACGGGACACATTGTATCCGACGTACCAGTCCGCATAGGAGCGGCTCTCCGCTGCGGCATAGAGGTTGTCGTAGTCACTTGCCGGCTTCAGGTTTGCGAATCCCTGTCTGATGGCCATGTCCGTCTGGCTGCTGATCCAGAGTCTCTTGGCAGGCTTCGTGCAGCCTGCCTGCTTCAGGATCCAGCGGGCCACAAGCTCGCCTTCCCTTCCAGCATCGGTTGCGATGATAACCCCACCCACATCCTCGCGGTCAAGAAGGGCCTTGACTATCTCATACTGGTCCTTGCTCTTGTCTATGACCATGGTCTCCAGCTTCTTCGGAAGGATCGGCAGGTTTCTGAGATTCCAGTGCCTGTATTCCGCACCATAGTAATCCGGGGGACAGAGTGTGACGAGGTGCCCGAGGGCCCAGGTTACGATGTAATCATCATTCTCGAGGTACTTGCCCCTGTTTGCGCATCCGAGCACACGGGCAAGCTCTTTTCCGACACTTGGCTTTTCAGCCAGAACAAGTTGCTTCATGAGTTCGAATCATACCTCAAACACCCCATTTCGAACAAGTTCTAACACGCATTTGGGATCCAGTTTATGACGGCTCCGAGCATGCCGATCGGGTTCGATTGCTTTAATTTTGGTTTGATGGCTCTAACAGCTGGTTTTATGCGTTTAACAATGCTGTTCTAGGCTTTCAGGCCATCATCCATGCTATTTTTAGCCGTTTTTTATTGACTCCAAGGAATCTCGGCACTATCATTGAAGCAACAAAACATAGGAAACTTTGCGAGATATTTCAATAAAGGAGACATCAAATGGCTTACAGAATTACAGATGCTTGTGCAGCATGCGGAACATGTGCAGGTGAGTGCCCAACCGGCGCAATCTCAGAAGGCGACATCTATGTCATCGATCAGGATACATGTGTTCAGTGCGGAACATGCGCTTCAGTCTGCCCGACAGGAGCAATTGTTGAGGAGTAATCCTTACGTTTGATCAATGGGGCCATCCATTCGGGTGGCCTATTTTTTTGCTTTTTACCCGATAATCTGCTATTCTAAGGCCATGGATTCGGACAAGCTTCCCAGACTCAGCGTCAGCGATCTGACCTCAATGATAAAGACGACCCTTGAGGGTGCTTTCTACGGCCTCACGGTGGAAGGTGAGATATCGGGCTTCCGCCCCGCCTCCACTGGCCACTGGTACTTCTCCCTCAAGGACCAGAAGGCTGTCATAGGATGCGCCATGTGGAGATCCAGCGTCCCCAGGGTGGGCTTCGTCCCCAAGGACGGGATGAAGGTGGTGGTCACCGGAAGCATCAGCGTCTTCGAGCCCAGAGGAACCTACCAGATAATATGCACCTCAATGAAGGTCGCGGGGGAAGGAGACATCCTTGCAATGCTGGAGGAACGCAAGAGGAAGTTCGCGGCCATGGGCTACTTTGACCAGTCGATCAAGAAGCCCATCCCCAAAAGGCCCAACAGGGTGGCCGTAGTGACAAGCCCCACCGGTGCAGCCCTCCAGGACATACTCCAGATAACAGGTCGCAGAAACAACGGCATGGACATCATAATCCTTCCCGCTGTGGTCCAGGGAGCGGACGCCGCACCGACAATAGCCAAGCGCATTGATGAGGTCAACGAGTTTCTGCTGGCTGATGTGATCATCGTGGGAAGAGGCGGAGGAAGCATAGAGGACCTGCTGCCGTTCTCCGAGGAATGTGTGATAGAGGCCATACACAGGTCAAGCATCCCTGTCATATCAGCTGTAGGACACGAGATAGACTGGGCCATATCCGACTATGTCGCCGACCTGAGGGCCCCCACCCCGTCCGCCGCCGCCGAGCTTGTATGCGAGAGCAGCCTTGACCAGAGGGAGAAGGTCAGCCAGATCTGCTCCTCCATGTATGATGCACTATACGTGAAGCTGAATGCAGTCAAGCTGAGACTCGCAGCCTTCTCCCCTGCAAGCGCAAGGTTGCAGCTGGACAGCAGGCTCAACAGGCTGAGGATGCAGCTCGATTCCGAGACCGCTGACATGCAGCACAGCATCCGCAACCTGCTCACAATCCGCTCATCCAGGGCGGAGCTTCTCAAGAACAAGATCATGGCGCTGTCCCCGCTTGCGGTTCTGGACAGAGGCTACAGCATAGTCACCGACAATGAGGGACGGACACTCAAGAGCATTTCGCAGACCAGAGACGGGGATCTGATCCACGTGAGGATGGCAGACGGAAGCGTCAGTGCAAGAGTCCAGGAGGTTTCAGATGGCAAATGAAAAGAGGAAAGAGATGACGTTCGAGGCCAAGCTCTCCAGAATGGAGGAGATCTCAAAGGCCCTTTCAGACCCGGCTACAGATCTCCAGCAGGCTGTGACCCTCTATGAGGAGGGCATGACCCTTGCAAAGGACGTGGACGCTGAACTGTCGAAGATAGAGAGAAGGATCGAGATAGTCACAAGCAAGCCCGGTGAGAGCGACATGGGAGTCATCACCGAGCCGTACCAGATCTAGTTTCTGTTGCCTCTTCCGAATATCCTGAGAAGATAGAGGAAGATGTTGATGAAGTCCAGATAGAGCTCAAGGGCGCAGATTATCGATAGCTTGATGAAGGTCTCCTCATCGATATCGTAGCCGTATTGGTTGTTAAGCCTGATGATTTTCTGCGTATCCCACGCAGTCAGGCCACAGAACACAGCAACACCAACATAGCTCATGACATAGTAGATGAACTCTGACCTGAACAGAAGATTGACAAGGGATGAGATCAGAAGTCCCCATATCGCCATCATCAGGATGGAACCCATTCCGGAAAGGTCCCTCTTGGTGGTCATGGCATAGATGCTCATTCCCCCGAACATCAGGGCCGTGGTGAAGAACGCCCTGTAGATCACTGCACCAGTGTACACCACAAAGACGGAGCTGAGCATGGCGCCTGTGCAGATGGAGTATACCGCGAACCACATCATTGCCGATATGGAGCTCATTCTCTGAAGTCTGGATGAGAGGACGACAACTATCACAAGCTGGGCTATGATCAGAGCAAAGATGATGCCTGAGCTGTACATTCGCTTCAGGAGGCTCTCGTTGGTTCCGATGAGATATGCCACTACAGCCGTGAGTGCAAGACCTGCCGTCATCCAGAGGTAGACGTTCTTCAGAAGGGTGTTGGACCTTGCCTGGGGTGTTGAAATGATGTTTTCCTTGTTCATGCCTTAAATTTCATCCAAAAGGATCCATCCGTCAAGCCCGAACAATCCAAAAACACATTCCTTCACAAACCCTGCCTTTGCGTATATCCTGTATCCATGTCATCCATAGTATTCCAGAACCCGGACATAGTCATAGCGGACAAGGACCACGGGATCCCGACCGTTCCATTGAAAAGGCAGACCTCGATGGTGGGCACCCTTCTTGGGGAAGTCGCCGCAGCCTGTCCGGAGATCCTTGATGTCAAGGGCAGGAACGAGTGGGAGTTCGGAACGCTTCACAGACTTGACACCGCCACATCAGGTCTGGTCGTGTTCGCAAGGAACCAGAGGACATATGACCACCTTCAGAGGATGCAGGCGGATGACAGATTCACCAAGTCCTACACCGCCCATGTCACGGAATCGGACAGGCTGACAGGAAAGGACATCCCTGACGCATGGCTTGAATCATTGAGGAAAGGCGATTCCGTCAGAATAGAGTCCTATTTCAGGGCATATGGTCCAGGATCAAGGGAAGTGCGTCCGATTCGGGACATCAGAAGGTCTGACAACTCCGTCAAATACACAACCTTGGCAAAGAGGAGCGGAGACCTGTTCACCTGCACGATCACAAGAGGTTTCAGACATCAGATCAGAGCCCATCTGGCATGGTTGGGGTTCCCCATTCTGGGGGATGCCCTATATGGGGAAGGAAAGGAAGGTGAGACCTTGGAGCTTGACTGCTTCTCAGTCACCTTCCCCACTCCGGAAGGTAGCCTTTTCTCCTTTTCAAGATAATGCTCAAATGCTAGAATCACAGACATGGGAAGAAGGATTCCGACCCTGCTGGTCCTGATCATCATTGCATTCACTCTCGTCTCCTGCAAAACCGTGGCGACTTCAGCCGACTATGATGAGGAGACCTATGAGTCCGTCTACAATCTGATTCTGGACAAATCCAGGAGCGATGCCGTCCTGAATCTGTTCATAAGCCTCAACGAAGGCGAAGAGGACATGATTCCGAACGAGTACAGCTTCCTCAGGGATTACCGCTACAGGGTTCCGGGCCTGGACCGCATTCTGACCAACTGGTCAAGAACCACAAGAGGTTTCCTTGTCCCGAGCTTCGACACATTCCAGCGGTTCGTATCGGAGCTTTTCGCCAGCGTTGAGAAGCCGGACTACAGGGCAATCGTCGAATCCGGCGGATCCCCGATAAGCCTGTACCTCCAGCAGGAATGCTCAGATGCCATGACAGCGGACATCGAGGGCTTCATATCAGACATCGATGTCTCCGCATGGAACGAGGCCGTTGTGCAGTATTCCGCCTGGGCCAATACAAGGCGGCTGCTCTACGAGGAGGACAACCCCGAGATTGTCAGAGGCAGCACGGACGATGAGACACGGCATATGCTGGCCAAGCATCTTGTGGACCTTTTCTTCTCCGTCCTGCAGAGGTACGAGTTCCTTTTCAGGACAACCCCGGACCCGGAGATGGACAGCGTCGCTGCGGCCATTCTTGGTCTGCAATGATGGATGGATGATGCAAAATGGAAAAGTTGTTTGACAGCAGCAGAGTTGACATGAAATCCCAACCTCTGGCCTACAGAATGAGACCCAGGACACTGGACGAGTACATCGGGCAGGACCACATTGTAGGCCCGGGAAGACTTCTCAGACGTTCCATCCAGGCTGACCAGCTGTCGTCAGTCATATTCTACGGCCCTCCGGGAACTGGAAAGACGACGCTGGCAAGGGTCATTGCGAACACAACGAAGAGCCATTTCTCCACAATCAATGCTGTGCTCTCAGGGGTGAAGGACCTGAGGGACGAGATTGAAGATGCAAGAAACCGTCTTGACCTGTACGGAAAGAGGACGATCCTGTTCGTGGATGAGGTCCATCGTTGGAACAAGAGCCAGCAGGATGCCCTTCTCCCCTGGGTCGAGAACGGGACGTTCATACTCATAGGAGCGACTACCGAGAATCCTTTCTTCGAGGTCAATGCGGCACTTGTCAGCCGTTCAAGGATATTCCAGCTGAAGCCTCTGACCTCAGAAGATCTGACAAAGATAGCCTGGCAGGCCATCAGAGACAAGGAGCGTGGCTATGGCAAACTCGATGTGTCCTTTGAGGAAGGAGCCCTTGAGCACCTTGTTGATGTTGCAAGCGGAGATGCCAGAAGCCTTCTGAACGCCCTTGAGCTGGCGGTAGTTACGACCCCACGTGAAGGTGACAAGGTATACATAACCAAGGAGACCGCAGAGGAAAGCATACAGAGGAAGGCCGTGCTCTATGACAAGGAGGGGGACTACCACTTCGATGTCATAAGCGCATTCATAAAGTCCCTCAGAGGTTCAGATCCGGATGCCTCCCTGTACTGGCTTGCCAAGATGGTCTATGCGGGAGAGGACCCCAGGTTCATCTTCAGAAGGATGATGATAAGCGCATGCGAGGATGTAGGTCTTGCAGACCCGAATGCGATAGTCGTTGTGCAGTCTGATGCCGCGGCATTCAATGCAATAGGAATGCCGGAGGGGCGCTACCATCTTGCCCATGCAGCCCTCTACCTGGCAACCGCACCGAAGAGCAACAGTGAGATGGGCTTCTTTGATGCACTGAAGGCAGTCGAACAGGAATCCGCTGCAGCCGAGGTCCCGAACCACCTCAGGGATGCTAGCAGGGATGCGAAGGGATTCGGTCATGGCGAAGGCTACATGTATCCGCACGCCTATCAGGATCACTGGGTGGCCCAGCAGTACCTTCCGAATGAACTTCAGGGCAAGATATTCTACAATGTGGGCAATATAGGCTACGAGAAGAAGATCGCCGACCTGGTGAACAGAAGAAGGGAGATCCAGCTTGAGAGCGTGGACATAAACGCGTTCCCGGAGAATCTGACATTCTCTCCTGATGACAAAGGAAGGGACCTCTGGCTCCGAAGGACAATGAGCGGCAGAAGCTCAGCCCTTGAGGGGATGCGGGACAGGATATTCGAGAACATGGACATCATCAGGTCCGACAGGGTCCTTGTCCTGAATGCAGGCCACGGTCTTCTGGTCTGGGAGGCCTTCAGGCACACCCCGGAGGGCCTTGTCGTTGCACAGGTCAGAAACGACGAGGAGAAGGCATACCTCCAGCAGTACATCTCATCGTTGCGCAACTCAAGCAGTGACCAGGTCAACCTTCCCTCTCTGCTTCTGGACAGCGACTATCTGAACGTTCTCCAAGGTTTGGATGCCGGCTTCGGGAACGGCATCAGGTTCGAGCACATCATAGGAAGGAACCTTCTGACGGATTTGAAGAAGGCCCCTGCCATTCTGGAGGCCATGAAGGCGAGATTGGCTCCGAATGGAGAGATCATCCTTTGCGAAACAATAGTTTCAGAAGCCTCAAGGCTCTCGGAATTCATACATATGGGGCCACTTCAGAACACTCTTCTCAAAGCAGAAGAGAAGATATACAGGAAGGTTGCGACCCGTGAAGATCTGCTTGGTCTTCTCCGCAAGACGTTCACTGATGTCAGGTCAACGGACTACAGGTTCACCGAATCCAGATCGGCCAGAGAGTCTGATGTTCAGCGTTGGGTGCGGAAAAGCTATCTCCCTGCCCTGCCGGGTCTCTCATTGGAGGAGTCAGACAGACTTGAGAAGGAGCTTGTGTCCACTCTGTGCGCAGCACCCCTCAGATGGAACACCAGCTGCATCATAGTGACTCTGTCATAGAACCATGAAAAAAACAGTTTACGCAAACGTTTTCCTTTTGCTTTCCGTAACACCTGTGATATAATCATGTTCCAAGGTAGCACCGGGAGAATCGAAAAATGCATTTTGACATAACCCCAATGATCAAGTGGTTCACATTGGCTGATTGTATAGATCTGGGCATGAGGGTTGTCCTATCCGCAATCTGCGGAGCAATCATCGGACTCGAGAGAGAACGTCGATACAAGAACGCTGGCCTCAGAACCCACATAATAGTGGCCATCGCAGGGGCCATTCTGATGATCGTCTCGAAATACGGTTTCATTGATGTGGCAAGCATACCGGACATCAGACTCACCTCCGATTCGGGAAGAATCGCAGCAGGAGTGATACAGTCCATCGGTTTCCTTGGAGCCGGCGTCATCTACATCCGAAAGGAAAGCGTCATGGGGCTCACCACCGCAGCCGGTCTCTGGGCGACCGTTGGAATCGGCCTTGCCTTCGGGGCCGGAATGTACGTGCTTGGAATCTCAACAACAGCCATAATCATGCTTGTCCACCTTCTGCTGAGAATCCATCATCAGAAGATGCCCACACAGACTGTAGGCGTCATCACATGCAACCTGACGAAGCATGACATGACCATAGACAGTCTCGTCTACCACTTCAAGGAGGTCGGTGCCACACTGAGGGACTTCTCCTATACCCGAAGTGAGGACGTTGGAGTGGTCATCAAGGCGAATGTGGTCTTCAGCGACAAGAGATCCATCATAGAGCATGTGGAGATAATGAAGAACTTTGACTTCATCGATTCCTTCGAGGTCTACCCATAACCATAGTTGACTTTTTTTGAGCCTTAGGGCATATTTAAGCGGTCAAAAGACTTCATGGTGGAAGTAGTTCAATGGCAGAGCGCCAGATTGTGGATCTGGTTGTTGAGGGTTCGAGCCCCTTCTTCCACCCTACGGGATCATCGAACGGTGGTCCTTTTTTTATTTGTTGACCCAAGAACGAAGAACCATTACTATACATTCGTTGCGCCTGTAGCTCAATTGGATAGAGCGTCGGACTTCGAATCCGCAGGTTACAGGTTCGAGCCCTGCCAGGCGCAAGCGATGAGCCGGCCGTGTGGTCGGCTCTTTTGCTTGTGAGTGGCACAGTGGGCTCGAATCGGAGCGAACAGCAGAAGCCGAGAAACGCAGGGTTCTGCAGCGGAGACGGCTTGAAGCCGGACATCCGGGAGGCAGAAGGCGAGCCCTGCCATGCGCAAGCTTGTCCTGCCAGATGGAACGGATGTGTATGCGACAGGCTCAAACAAGTTCCCAGAGAACTACAGGGATGTGTTCTCTGAACTTGAGGCCCTGTTCGGGAATCCGGACAGTTATCTGTAAGAGGGCAAAATAATGCTCCCGGGCTTTCCGGGAGCATGACGTGATTAAGCTTCAGAGTGACCGGGGCTCAGAGGTTCTTCGCCTCCGCGGCGACATCTGTCATGTACTTCTCGAGCTGAGAGTCAGAGAAATCCTCTATCTCGCCTTCTTTGAAAGCCTTGATGAGAATCAGGGCCACAGGCTTTGCGTTATCTGCTATCACGATGTCATAGAAGCCTGGATTGTTGAAATCATAAATGTAGGTCTCTCCGTAAATCTTTCCTTCTTCAGTCAAATCCAGGTTCACATATGAGGCATTGTCTGGAATGGCCTGCAGGGAATCCTCTGTATAGAAATTCGGATCCTTGGCATGAGGCAGTATGACAGCGAACAGGCTGTCCGTCTTGTCACTGTCGGCGGTGATTCCTATCCATTCGTTCAGCTCAAACACAAACCTGATGTTGTCAATTGACGGCTCTCTTTTGTTGATCTCATCACCGGCCCTGTTTCCACTCAAAGAGACGGCCCTGACGACAGGCTCCTGTCCCTCGACAGGATTCAGCTGATAAAGGACTCCCGGGAGGACACCCTTTAACGGATCAAACACAGGAAGGCCCTTCTGCTCAGGCTCTGGCTCCGGGGCGGCAGCAACGGGCTCCGGTTCGGCGACAGGTGCCACCTCAGGCTGCTGTGCAGGCTCATTGGCATCAAGGGTCTCAGTTGTCTTACATGCGACAAGCGCGAATAGCATCACAAGGATGAGAGTGATCTCAAACAGTTTTCTCATTTCATTGACTCCCCATAAATTGATATAGTTATGTTAACATCCCGCAGGCCATATCACAACCGATATGTTTTAAGGCGCTTATGAGATGAATCGGTACTCAAGACCATAATCATGGTCATCCGATTCATTGAGAAGATAATCGTAGCCTGCTTCTGACACAATGCTGAAGCCGCACTTCTCATGGGTTTTGATGGAGGCTGTGTTTCTCTTGCTGATGCAGTCGCAGATGCGGAACGGACCGGCTTTCTTCAGCTCATCAATCACACCGTCAAGAAGACTTGCCGCATGGCCCTGTCTCCTGTAGTCAGGACGTGTCTCAAGCGCCTCAAGATAATACAGGCCTTTCTCAATCCGGCTCAGACGCAGCGCGCTGACCCACACCCCGTCAGATTCAAGGACCCAATACTCACTACCGGACTGGCTGAAGAACTCGTCCTTAAGGAAGCCCAGAAAGCCCTCCTCGACTTTCCTGACCGCCTCTTTCTTGTCCTCCAGGTCCGGAAAGAAATAATCGGTGTTCTCAAAGTTGCTTTCCGAGTATATATCCATCAATTTTCTTTCATCCAGGTCATCAAACCTGCCAATTCTCAACAACATGACATAGCTGCTTTTCCGGTTGATATGAATCCTGACGGAAGAACCGTCTCAGATGCTTGGGAGAAAATGGGACTTAAAAAAGCGGTATAGTTCTACTCTTGTTTTTTCCCTTCCAGAATCGTTCTTACTGTACGTTCAAATTCATATGCAGCACTTACAGCATCTTCTCGCCAATACGTATTTCCAACATTATCCATAATCGTGTCAGACTCTTCCTCTGTAATGCCCGTAGAATAGCTATTCCACGTTATGTAAACATACGAAGGTGAAAGAGTTACAGTAACCATAGACTTTGAGGAAATATCACATTTCTCCAGCATCTCATCTGTATATGAATCAAGGTCAATTGACTGAACGGAAGCATCAGCAGTGATGAAAATCAAATCAATAGAGAAATCATCATGAAACAAAACATACTTTTCCGCTATCGCCTGTTTGTCCTTTTCCGGAATCTTAGATGCCGAATCTATAATATGTGTCTTCATGAAATCATATGCTTCAATTGCCAGCGAAATGTATTCCTGAACTTCTTCGGAGGCATAATATTCTGCCAAATCAATAAGAGTGTTTCCGTATTTTGTTTCTGCATGAAGGTCGGCACCGTTACTTACGATGTATTTGATGATATTCAAACTGCTATCACAGATGATTGCTTGTTGAATGACGTTCAGTCCATTGTTTTCCACATTAATTGTGCTGGGGTTTGAATCAATAAGGAGCTTAATGATTTCAAAATCACAGTCTTCTGAAATTGCTATCATTAAAGGGGTCTGTCCACTTGTTGAGAAGTGTTGCAGATTCGCTCCATTTTTCATCAGAACAGTAATCATAGACAAATCCTGATTCTGCATGAGGCATCTTTCCAAAGCGGTGTAGCCAAATTCGTCTTCCCTGTTTACATCTGCACCAGCTCTGATTAGCGCTTCAACTATTGTCGGACTGTTGTCAAGAACTGCGACATGCATCAGCAATGGAATATCTGTGGATCGTTCTCCAATCGTAACACTTTGAGTCACCTCTGGATCTGCATGAAAAGCTAATAGCAGATCAATGAGCTTTCCGTATCCATATGCGACAGCAGTCTGAAGAGGAGTCTCCCCGTAGGAATTGGGATAATTTACATTTGCACCATTTTCAAGAAGAATCGCAACATATTCTAGTTTATTATCTTCAACAGCTATGCTAAGAGGTGTTTCACCGTCGTTTGATACATAATTAACATCGGCACCCTTCTCTATAAGAAGACGGAGCATATCTGCACCCCTGTCTTTTTCAACGACATACTGAACAACATTATAGTTGCCACTTCTAAATACCCATTTTCCATCATCATTCAAACCGTATCCAAAAACCTCGGATGTCTCAGTCAGTATTTTAGGAGACAGTTTGATACGCAAGCTCAAAATCTTGCTCTGATTATTATCAATCATGTCAAACACAGAGGGGCCGAAAAACAAACCACTGGCCACAGCCAGTATTATGGCTACGAAAATCAAGATTATAAATAATCTTCGATGTTTCTTTCTGGGTTTCTCTGGGATATAAGAATAATTGCCTTCTGTGAAGGCAGTTGTGGAATCTGGATTGCTGGACAAGGAATCGTTGTTGTCTGTCTCAACAGCCTCTTCTCTCATGTCTTGTATCTGCTCATAATCCTGTTTATTCTCTATCGATGTAGTATCTGTAAATCTATAACCGCAAATCCCACAGAAATTGGTGTTTTCCGGACATTCGCTTCCGCAATTTGGACAAATCATATCTCCCCCTCCCATGATTATCAATCAAGGTCCCAGACCTTGTACTGAAGCTCTTTACCAGGCCTGAAGACAGCAACCCCGTGATCCTCAACTGAAACCTTTTCTCCTGTCTTTGGATTGCGGGCATGGTTCTTGCCTCTTCTTGATCTAACCTCGAAAGTACCCAAGCCTCTGAGTTCAATTACCTTCCCGTCAGCAAGTCCGTCCTTCAGCTCATCGAACAACAGATCGATCACAGTGTGGATGTCACCACGGCTTATAGTCGGCTCCATGCTGTGGATGTTCTCTATGATTTCCGCTTTCGTAAGTTTCTCTTTTGCCATCGTCTCTGCTCCTGAGTGCAATACACCAGCATTCAGTAGAACTCCTCAATATCACAACCTATCCCGTACCGGCTTCTGAAAGTCTCAAGATCCTTGTCCGTCTTTATCAGCATGATTTCGGTGAAATGCCCCGTTCTCCTGTCCTTGAAGCCTGCCACCTTCTCTCCTGTGCAGATGCTGCTGCGGATTGCAGGACAAAGCTTCCCATGGTCATAATCCTCAGGTTTTCTGGTTTTTCTGAAAAGCATGTTTTGGCTCCTCCAGGTATCTCACACCCTTTCCTGTCAATATTGCATACTTGATCTCAGATCTTGTGCTCTCTCCCACATATCCACCCTTGTTGATGACAAAGATCTCATCTGCCATGTCGATCTTGCGCTTGTGCATGTCATCCAGCATCTCCTTGGTGCCTTCCGTCCACACCTCATCATCACCGCTATGACCGAACAGTCCCACTGAGATCACGATGTTGCCTTCAAGTGTGAGACGTTTCTGGACTTCAAGGAACTCATCCTTGAACCGGGTGCTTCCGCATAGCGTTATTACCTTGTATTTCCCTACCATATCAGATCCATTCTATCACAATGCGCAATTCAGGAGCAGGTTATCTGAGAATAACCCAGGTCATCGGAACCTCAAAGATATATGGATCCTTCATGACATCACGTGCCAACTCACTGTAAGGCGCTGGAACCATATCGGCAAAGTTGTTAAGTTTCTTGGCATTTTCGGATTGCCTTTCGTAAAGATGGAGATCAATTTGATGATCAAGAACGGGAAAGAGTATTGATGAAGATATTTTCATATCTGGAATTCTCGCTCACGACTTTGCCAATGCGAAATTATAAAGAAATCAATTCTTGATTTGCATTCGAGAGAATTCTTCCTCTTGCGGCATAGATATCAGCCTTTATGGATGCGACAAGGGAAACCATATTTTCGTCAATCTGATTCATGAGCTTCTCCTTTTTTTGATTTCCACCAGAGTAAGGCGAGCCCTGCCAGAATCAGGCCTATTAGCTTGATGCTGGACAAATAGCTATAATACTAGCTATAATTCATTTATGATTATCGATACATCCAATACACTTTCCATTACGGAAGTCAATCAGAACTTCTCCAGGGCAATACACAAGGCAGACCAGAAAGGCCAAATAATCATCTACAAACGAAACAGGCCCAAATACATGCTGATCAATCTGGAAAAGGAGCCTGTAATTGAAATGACGGATGATGAGAAAATCGATTTCGTTGCAGCAAGGATCCTGAAAAGATTCAAGCCAGCCTTCATGGAGCTTGCGAAATGATCAGGTTCTCTGTTGAGAAAGTCAAACTGCTTCATCAGCTCATGGCAGAAGAAACCGGTGGCTCGGTTGGAATAAGGGATGAAGGACTCCTCGATTCTGCGATTGAAGGAATATACCAGACCTTTGATGGGGTGGAACTGTATCCGACCAAAGAGGAGAAAGGCGCCCGTCTGGGATATTCCCTGATCTCAAACCATTCATTTCTTGACGGTAATAAAAGAATCGGGATGTACGTGATGCTGACCTTTCTGGAAGTGAACGGTATCAGACTGGAGTGCACAAATGATGAAGTTGCAAAGACAGGTCTGGCTGTAGCGTCCGGCAATATGGGATATGAGGAACTACTCAGGTGGGTCATCTCCCATGAAGGCGTTTAGACAAATAATGCCAACGGCACATATGATGTATCCTTTATGTTCCATAGACTTGCTAAATCCTAGAACAATAATTGGGAATTGACTTTCAAAATGTCTTCCAAGCAACACTTTTGACGGTTTTCTTTTTACATCAAAAACGTCCATTCAAGGCGGTATCAAGAGTGGCCTTGCTGTTCATCCAATACAAAATAGAGTTTAGGGAAGTATCTATCTATTTTTACTTAAACAACTCTTCAGCATTTGAAGATGCAGAATTATGCTTTGATATTGCTTCACTAATTGTTTTTTCACTTATTGCATCAGCAAATCCTTGAATGTCCATTATCCACTGTCCAACAAATTCAAGATCAATGTATTTGTTTGAAGATGCTGTGGTTGAGCCGCCAACAAGCATGAGAACCGTTAATCCAGCACCTTCTGTTGAAACAAAATTAAAACGAACTGGAACTTTGTATGATCCAGAGTAAAAAGAGGATCCACTTTTTTCTGCGATTTTCATAGATAACTGTGAATTCGGAATCTCTTTTGAGACTTCCACTTTGTTTTCTAATGCGACTTTCTGCCATTCTAGTGCTTTTTGCGCAGTATTCCGCATTATGTTAAGGTCTTCTTCAGTAAACACCATCCAAATGGTTTGATAAGAATCAGAGACATAAAACATATAATCGTTAGTCTCATCCTCGTACCTTATTTTCATCGTCTCGTCCGTATAGTACTTTGGATCCATATACGTATATGAGGATACAGTATATTCAGTAGCAAAAATGAAACAGGGGATAATCAAACCTATGATACCTATAGCAATAATAAATCTTTTCATTTTTCTCTCCTTGTGTTTAATTCTATATGGGGGGGGGATTTGTGCAAGTCATCACTTTGATATTTGATCTGCACTGACCCCAATTAGTTGGACAGGTAGTTTGATTGACTCAGTTCAGGAGCATGTTATCTGAGGATCACCCATGTCATCGGAAATGAGAACGCAATTCTTTGCACAGACATCCCGTAATCAAACCTGCACCATATAACAGTAGATAAGCTGAATCCATTCAGTTATAATCCGACTCATAGAAGGAGAATCCATATGAAGAAATATCTGCTGCTGTTCACCCTTGTTCTCTGTCTGCTTCTCACATCCTGCATGACAGGAGACCTGACATACTATTCGGATTACAAACCGCAGTCCAACAAGGTCTACGTCCAGGTCAATCCGGACTCCAATGTGTTCATTTCCGAATCCGTCACCATCGAGGCTGGTGACTTCCTCTTTGAGATCCCGTCGTTCGACAAGGTGGAGGTTGACGATTCCAAGACCCTTGAAACCATTACGCAGTCTCTCGTATCAAAAGGCTATGACATCATGCCAAGTCTGAAGGAGGCCGATCTGCTGGCAGTGGTCAGATCGTATTCAAGCATTGAGTCGTCATTCGTCTACATCGCTTTCTTCGATGCGTCAACAGCAAAGCTTCTGTTCGTTGCAGAAGCAGAGTACGGCAACAAGCTCACTGTGGAAGCCAATGTGGAGACTGCCTTGAACATGGCATTGGATGTGGTGCCTGAAATCTAGTCGTTCAGGAAGGCCCTTATTGGTCTGATGGAGAGCATGCTCGAAGTTCCTCTGTTGGTAGAGTTAAACGAGAGACTTCCGACATTCTGGAAATAGCACGTAGTTGCAGTGCATTCACTGGAGGAACTGTAGGAGTTGCTGTCAAGATCGACCACACTCCTCAGAACGCTGATCATTGCTGACAGTTCATCCCTGCTTGGCAGGAACCAGTCATCATATGTCTCCCCATTATACTTGGACTCGAGGATGTCACACAGTCTGGCGGTATACTCAGAGGTGGAATCAGACATTGCACTGTTTTGCAGGTATGCATTCTCTCCCATTGCTTTAACAAGCTTGCTTGTGTTCTCCTTGCCGCTGCCGAGGGTTGAAAGCGTGCAGTTGGAGGCATCATAGGTCTTTTCACCGTTGACAAACGCCGGATTGTTGTTGACGTAATAGTATCCGAATACGAAAGTCTCAGTTCCGCTTTCATAGCCTTCGGCGGAGGCGTCGATTGTCGGTTTTCCGGAGACCAGCCTCAGGTCCGCAGGTGCAGCCTCAAGATAGCGCCAATTGCATTCGGATGACTTCAGACCATCGTTATATTCCTTATCGTTGTCCGCATCGCAGTCGTAGAAGATGTATCCACCTGCAGGGCCCCTATCTCCTATCTTATACTCCTTGACTTCGGGCTCCGGATCTGTGACAGGATCTGTAACCGGATCCGTAACTGGATCAGTGGCTGGTTCCGGTTGTGGCGCCGGGTTCTCGGCCTCCTGGGTGCACGAGACGAAAAGAACCAAAAGCATCGCGAACATAACAATCAGAAACTTCTTCATGAAAACCTCCAAAAAACCAGCCCACGCCGATTATAGCATATTCCGCTTACATGAAAGAGACCCATTTACCTAAAAGTTTACCTGCACGTTCAGAAGGCAAGATCGCTCACAAGGGGCACAAGCTCGGAGAGTCTGTCGACCAGATGCCTTATCTGGGCTTCATTCCTGCTGTCCTTGCGGACTGTGTACCTCAGGACACGCAGATACCCCAAGACCATCGCCTTCCTTTCAGCTGTCTGCAGGATTGTCTCGTCATCCGTTCCGAGATAACGCCTCAGAAGTTCCGTCCTGAAATGCTGGGACTGCTCCCAGTCTATTCCAAGGAAGTCCGTCACACGGCTTCTGTCCAGCTCTCCGAAACCTCTGAAGGCATTGAAGATGGGTGCGAACTCGAACACAGGGTTTCCAAGGCACAGGGTATCCATGTCTATCATTATGGGCTCGCCGTCCTGAAGCATCAGGTTCTTGGTATGGAAGTCCCCATGTATGATGTGGTTCGAATCAGGGATGGCCTCCAAAAGACTCCGCATTCTGCCGTACAGCTCAGGAGGCATGACATCATGCACGTCATCGAGCCATGACATGGCACTGGCCTTCTGGTCAGGCAGTTCGCCACGAGGAACCTCCTTGCCATGGATAAGCTTCAGAATGGAGACCGCCATGTCTATGCATTCATCGATTCTCTCCGGCTCTGCAGCGATTATCTGAGAGAAGCTCTTGGCATCTATAAGCTCGAACACGGAGGCGTAGTTGTCCCCGACCTTCACTATGTCGTATGAGATGGCAGTCGGTATTCCGCAGATCAGAGCGCGCTTGGCAACATTCCTCTCATGCCTTATGGCATCAAGGCTCCCGGGCCTTTTGTAGACCTTGACAATGGTCTCGGGGTCAATCCTGTAGACCGCCCCGTTGGCACCCTCGCCTATTATCTCGCAGCCATCCACGGAGATTGACCTGTAAGCCCTTTCCACATCCAGTATCT
>JAFVFA010000084.1 GCA_017475725.1 Spirochaetales bacterium | reverse complement strand
TGTCCTTTATGAGCCTGTCAGCGGAATCCTTGTTCACCTCGCCTGACAGAAGCAGAGAACGGGTCTTGAGGAGTCTGTCATACTGCCCCATCGTGTTCTCAGCGGTCTTCTTCTCTTTATCGTCTTCAAGTCTCATCTGGCCCCTCCGACTCTAGTAAAAGATAACAGCATTCCGCCTCAATTACAACTCCTGAAGCACTTGCTTCTCTTTTTGCGAATTATCGATATAATGGCCTTATGAAATGCGCATCAGTGGCCATAATCGGCCGCCCATCATCGGGCAAATCCACCCTTCTCAACACGATCTGCGAGTCCAAGGTGTCCATCACATCGCCGACTCCACACACAACAAGGAACGCCATACGGGGCATCTACACCGACAGCAGGGGGCAGCTGATATTCACGGACACCCCAGGCTACCACCTCTCGGAGAAGAAGTTCAACAGGAAGATGCAGGACATAGCCGTGGCTTCACTTGAGGAGACCGATGCGGTCCTGTACATGATGGATGCCACACGCAAGCCAGGCGATGAGGAGGACTCCATCACCTACATGCTCAGCGGCCTGACGGTCCCTGTGGTCTGCTGCATCAACAAGAAGGACATCCTTTCGGACAGGCAGATAGAGGAAGCGCAGGAGTACCTCAGGCGCAGCATGCCCGGCAGAGCTGTGCTTGTAGCCTCCGCCAAGGCTGATGAAGGTGTCGACGAGATCCTGATAGAGCTGTTCAAGCATGCCCCTGAGGGTGAGCTCCTGTATGACGAGAACACCTGGACAGACCAGAATCTGGAGTTCCGGGTCTCCGAGATCATCCGCGAGAAGGCCATGAACTCTGTAACTGCAGAGATCCCCTACGCCATAATGGTGGAGGTCTCCGACCTTGAGTACAACGCAGAGGAAGGCAAGGTCTGGATAAGGGCCTTCATAACTGTGGAGAGAGAAAGCCAAAAAGGGATAATGGTCGGAAAAGGCGGAGAGAACATAAAAAGGATACGAATCGCCGCATTCAAGGAAATCAGGAAGATATTCCCAGGATCGAAACTGGAACTGGACCTCAGAGTCAGGGTCAACGGCAAATGGAAATCCAACGACCTGATCCTCTCGAAGGTCTTCAAGGACACCCAGAGCTGAATAGAGAATTCTTCTGATTCACAGATTTCTGCCTTGAAAGAGAATGACTACTGTGAAGTTTTCAGCAATCGCCCTGCTTTTTGGCCAGAAATCTGTGAAGGCAAATGAAATCAGTATCTTGAAAGGATCTCGACAACCCTGTCCTTGCCGATTGTGTTGATGAATCCGGCAAGCTTCGGTCCCTTCTCCTTTCCGATCAGGGCCTTGTATGTTGCCGTGAACAGGACCGTGTTCTCCACACCTGCATCTGCAGCGGCATCGTACACAAGCTGTGAGAGAGCCTTCTCCTCCTTGCCGTCCCATGACTGGACCTTGGAGCACAGAGCCTTCACGGCCTTCAGCCCTTCCTCGTCCAGCTCCTGAACCGGGCTTTCAGCTGTGGCGACGGAGAACCTGAAGTCCTCAGGTGAGAACGTCGTGATCCATGTCCATGCGCAGCGGCATCTTGTTCTGAGTCTCTCGATCTGGTCCTCCTGGACGTCAGGGAGAGATGCAATGACCTTCTCTATGTCTCCGCTGTTGATCTGCAGTAGATTGCAGAGATGCCTGAACGGGATCTGGTAGCCTGGAGACCTGGGGACATCGCCCACCTGCGAGAGCTCGTAGACCCTCCTCTCCATTGCAAGCTTCTTCTCGTTGCATGGAAGAAGCCCGAAGTACCTTCTCTCGCAGTTGTCGTAGTCCTCATAGAGCTTGAGAACGTCGAGGTCGAATGAGATGGCGAACTCCGTGTTGGGCCTTGTGGAGGCGAAGAGGAACCTTGTCAGCTCCGGAGTGTAGACCTCAAGGACATCGCCCAGGGAGACGACCTCTCCACTTGAGGACGAGATCTTTCCGCCGCGGCCCTTGATGGATATGAAGTCGTACTGGAACGAGACCGGTGCATGCCCGCCGAAGAACTCGACTATCTGCTTCGATGTGTCGAAGCTGCCGCCCTTGGAGTGGTGGTCCTTGCCAGCAGGCTCGAAGTCAACCCCCTCCTTCACCCAACGCATGGGCCAGTCAACTCTCCAGTGGAGCTTTGCGTACGGTGTGGTCCTGAGGTCGATGGTCTCCTCCTTGTTCAGGTCGTTGTCACGGTATGTTATGCCGTACTCCCCGTCCCATGAGAGGATGGTCGTGTTGTCTTTGTCCGTGAATGAGCTGAAGACGGCGATAGGCCACCAGGAGTCGTCAAGCGGCTCTGACCTGTACTGGTTCAGCACGGAGATGATCTGGGGCTTGAGTTCCAGGGCCTGCTTCATCTGCTCCGCATACATCGAGCTTCTGTAGCGCTGTGCCTGGTAGAGATACTCGGGGTAGACACCGACAATCGGAAGCTTCTCCTCAACATCGAGCTCGTTTCCACGGGCATAGTTGTCGGCTCTCTTCGTTGTGTCAGGAACCAGAGTTATGGGCTTTCTGAGATATGTTGCAAGGAGCTCCTGCTCCGGCATGTTCTTCGGGACCTTTCTGAAGACATCGTAGTCATCCCAGGAATAGATGAACCTGACGTTCTTCCCCTTCTGCCTGAGAGCCTTGACAACGAGGTCAACAGAGATGATCTCTCTGAAGTTCCCGATGTGCACGGTCCCGGATGGGGTTATTCCTGAAGCGCAGGTGTAGAGGGCCTTGTCGCCCTTCTCCCTTATGATCTTGTCGGCGTATATGTCCGCCCAATGTACTGAATTCTGCTGTTCCATAGGGGGCATTGTACTGAAAACGGGACTTTATATCAATTGCGCAAAAAACTTGCCGGGCTCAGAAGTCCAGGAAGAACGTGGCTCCGGTGATGAAGCTTGACGACGGATTCCTCGGGTTGTCTCCGTTGATCAGGTAGGCCAGCTGGAATCCGAGGTCTATGAAGTCAAAGAAGCACATCTCAAGCTGGAAGCCTGTTGAGCAGAGGAAGCGCTCAAGCCCATAGGTCTCGGCCATTGATGCCGCGCTCTTAGCCGATACACCGTTGTGGCCCGTGTTGAAATAGTTTCCGGCATGCCAACCCATATCGAAGAACAGGTTCAACCTCGGGAAGATCCCGTCCATCAGAGGCTCCGGACCAGCGAGTCTTATGTCCAGGTTGTTGACCACAGTGAAGTTGGTGTTGAAGCTGTTGGTGTTGAAGCCACGGACCTTCCTTCCAAGTGAGACCGGCATTGAGGCGTAGACCGGAACATGGTTTCCGTCAGTCCAGTTCACGTTGACCCTGTCGATTGCGACGATGGAGAAGATGTTCCTGCCCCTCTTGTCTGACAGCTCGTAGAGGGTCGTACCGGCCACGCCGTTCAGTGTGATGCTGTAGTACGATGCCCCATCCTTGATGAAACCAGGTGCGAACTGCAGCTTGATCTCAGCTGTGGCACCCTCGTTGGAGACCATCCTGTCATCCATCAGGTTCAGCTT
>JAFVFA010000083.1 GCA_017475725.1 Spirochaetales bacterium | reverse complement strand
CTCATTGCAAAGGGGATTGAAAGCCTTGCCTGATCCACCCTCTTGAGCATGAAGTGGAACCCCGCCATGAGGACAAGATCAATGGAAAGAAGGCCGATTGCCTCTGGAAGACTTGCAGCATAGTACCAGGACCCCTTTGACAGGAAGCAGTTTCCGAAGATCAAGGAAAGCACAATGTACAGGACCGCGACAGGCCCTGAAGTCCAGAGCACTCGCCTGTAGAACCCGTCCTCATCAGAGGTCCTCTGCAGAAGCCAGCCGAACATCATTCCGAATCCAACGAACACATACCAGTTCAGGAACGCGAAGCAGCCATCCTCTCGGATTGTGATGACCAGAAGTCCAAGCAGATAGTTGAATAGAGGACCTCCCTGGAAGACGAAGGCAAGAGGCCCGCCAAGGAGGGACAGCACGACCGAGATTGCGAATATCATCCTTTCCCCGAGCTTCAGCCATTTGAGGAAGCCTGTGAACAGAAGCGCGATGCCGGCGAACTGGAGAATGTCCAGGGAGACGAGGGCGAAAACGGTATCAGGGAGGAACTCCCCTTCAATCATCGCATATGCCAATGCGTATATGCCGTATCGCAGGAAATTCAGGATGTAAGCAAGAAGGAGAATCCACAGCCCCCTTCTCAGCAGTCTTCCTGGGGTGCTCCTCTTCGAGAAGACAAGTCCGACTCCCATGGCGAACATGAAACCGTGAGCAACGACGGCGTATTCACCCAAAACCACATCCCCGAGAAGGAACAGGAAATCATTCTCATACCCGACTCTGTGCGGACCGAGACGGAACACGGCATGGCATATCACCATGCAAATGATGCCAAAGGCCTTGAGAAGGTCAAGTTCTCTGATTCTATGCTTCCGGCTCTCCACCATGTTACTCACCTTGATTCCTGTATATCATATCTCGAGGCCCTCTTTCAAACACAGTTTGATTGACAGCATGGGAATCCACCAACTAACATTGAATCGGGAGATTCAAAAATGAAGAAACACACCTGTCTTTTGCTTTGGTTTATCGTCATCACCTCAGTCATCCTCGCCTTCACCGCCTGTAACTCAAACCCGGCAACGGACGGCGAATCCATAGAGCCCAGCGGTTCTCAGTTGCAGATGCCGGTCGAGAAGGAGACTGGAAAGGAAAGGCTGCTTGAATTGGGGGCCGATGACCCTTCAAGGTCTCTGATGACAGGTTTCAAGATCAGCGCAAGACTGACCATCGGCTCTTCCATCCAGGCTGTGGAGATTGGTGGTTCAGACGGCATCTACTGGCTTGGGACAGCGGACAACCAGGAAGGGACCATTGACACCTACATGCTCTTCCATGAGAAGAACGGGAGAACCTGGATGTCGCGTAGTTCCTACTGGATGGAACTGCCCGCGCAGACTCTGATCTCAAGTGTATTCGGGGACATTGCGGACAATTTGCTTTTCGGAGCTTACTCCGAGGACTTCCAATCCCACATGGCCTTTGTTGAGAAGACGACCCTATCCGGTCGTGCCTGCTCACTTTACAGCACATCAATCCCCTTCAACGAGCAGACTCAAACGGTGAGGTTCTGGGTGGATGACACATATGGAATCACGCTGAAGATGGAGTACACAGGTCTGGACACCGTAGTGTTCTCCATTGACCTGAAGCTTGAGGGTCTTGAAGAAATGGATTTGCCTCCCAAATACAATTTGGCCCATACAAGTGACTCCTTCATAAGAAGTGACAATACCCTTTCTGACCTCATCGGGACCTGGGGTGCTCCTTTCGCCGTTGGAGGTGGAACGCTTACAATCAATGCCAACGGCTCAGCGACCCTCACGGAGAACACAAGCACCTACGTAGGCCAAGCCAATGTCAATGGCTTCAACCTGGTGTTCACTTCCGTTGATTCAGGGAACACCGAAAACGAGATCTACTTCTCCGGCCTGATTGCAAGGCCTGAAGGCGGTGGTTCGTTCACACTGGTGGAGGCATCATTCAACTTCAAGGGTTCCAGTCAAGATGATTCGTCTCTTTTCTTCAACAGAAAGGACAATCCCTGAGTTCAGTGAGCTTCAATGATCCCCATGCCGAACAGCCTTCCCAGCTCCAGCTCTGAGTGCGCATCGTAATGGGCCTTGTCAGGGTTCCCCTCCGGTTCCTTGTCCGTTGTGAAACCCGCCGCATTGGTGTCTATGAAACAGTAGCCTTCAAGACTCTCTGACAGGTTCTGCTTGGCTTTGTTCACAACATCCGGATTCACCCAGAACACAGGGTTGTCGGCGATTGCGGCATCAAAGATCCTGAGATCCGGGTCAAGGTCACACCTCAGGGACCTTACCAGCGAATCCATGTTGGACTCGTAGTCATTGGGTGCCATCATGGCATCGGATTCACCCTGCATCCAGCAGAAGCCCACAAGCTCTGGCCGATAGTTCTTGCTTTTCAGATAATCAAGGGACCTGTCGATGAACCTGATCATCTGCGGATAGAACCTGTTGCGCCAGGGAACGAACTCCGTGGCCAATGCAGCACCGGAGTATGTGAACTTCAGGATGAATATCCTCTCCCCCGGGTACTCGGCTGAAAGGACATCTGCCATTCCAAGCTCCGGACCGAAGTGGTCCTCCGTGGCTCCGTAATGTCCCGTTGTGGGCACGAAACCGTCTGTCTTCCTCTCCGAGTAGGCATCATAGAAGTTCAGATAGACATCCTCGAAGGTTCCTGAGAGGTGTTCAAAGTCAGGCTCTGTCTGGAGATATGAGAATAGCGAACAGCCAAGGGCATTCGACTGGCCGCTGAGGATCACAACCTTCACCACCTGACCCTCACCTGCAGGCAAGGTGTCGTTCAGGTCGTATTCATATGAAGGTTCTGAAGGCTGCTTGCAGGAGCAGAGCAGCAGAACCAGAACGCAGAACCAAATGACCTTTCTCATAGCCAGCCTCCCCCACTATCCGAATAT
>JAFVFA010000082.1 GCA_017475725.1 Spirochaetales bacterium | reverse complement strand
GCGTTCATGTAGGTGTTGTATGTCTGGTAGCTGACGTTGAACCAGAGAGCCTTTGAGGGGTACTTCTCCGATCCGTCGAGGGTTGAATGCTCGAAGACGTGCGGAATTCCGGTATCGGTTTCGGTCGGTGTGCGGAATATGATGTCAAATGTCCTGTTGGTGTCTTCGTTCGCCACATAGAGGACTGTGGCACCGGTCTTGTTGTGCTGGAACTCATAGACTGTAGCCCCAAGCATGTCAAAATCGGAGATTTCATCAACAGTGAATCCATTGATGGTCATCCCGACTGTCGGGTTGTGCTTGACCTCTGTGATTGACTGTGCGAACACAGAGGTGCATATGACCAGAATAGCCAATGCTATGGCAAGGATCTTCTTTGTCATTTTGTGACTCCTTTTCTGTGATGGTCTGAATTTTAAAGCTCATTGCACCTTAACTTCAAGTGTGTTCATATATCTTTAGTGAAGATTCACTACACTGGAAAAGGGCATTAGTGAATAATATTTCCGGAAAAAATGAGCCGCGAATCCGGAAAACTGGTATCTTTGTATCTATGGCTAAAGAATACGATGTGGTTGTCATAGGGGCCGGGAACGCCGGGCTCATGGCCGCCTTGAACCTTCAGAGAGCAGGAAAGAGTACACTGATAGTCGAGCAGCACAATCTGCCTGGCGGATGCGCCTCCTCATATGTCCGTGGCAGATTCGAGATTGACCCGTCTCTGCATGAGCTTGCGGGTGTCGGGAGCATGGAGAATCCGGGCTCCATCCGCAAGATGTTCAGGGAACTGGACCTTCCCATCAAGTGGGTCGATGTGAATGACTGCTTCCGTGTGATCGGGAAGTTCTCCGATGGAAGCCCGATGGATGTGACCATCCCTAGCGGAAGGGCTGAGATGATAGATGCCATGGAGAAGTACGTCCCCGGCACAAGAAAGAAGATGGAGAAGCTCTTCCGTCTCTTCGACGAGGTGAGCGAGGGTCTGGAGTTCTTCTCCAGAACTGACAAGTATGACCTGAAGTATGCAATCAAGCACTTCGGGAACATGCTTGTCGTAGGTGCACACTCGAGCAAGATCGTCTTCAAGGCCATGCGGCTTCCGCAGAGGTGCATCGACATACTCTCCACATATTGGTCCTATCTAGGTGTGGACCTGGGGCATCTGTCCTTCCTGCACTACGCAATGATGGTCCGCAGCTATCTGGATGAAGGGGCCCATATCCCGACCTTCACATCCCATGAACTGTCGGTCGCCCTTGAGGACAAGTTCCGCGAGCTTGGAGGCGACATCTGGTTCAACTGCAGGGCTGACTCCATAATCTTTGAAGGTGACAAGGTCGTGGGAGTGAAGACCCCATACGGTGATATTGCCTGCAAATATGTGATGGCCAACGTGAATGACGACATCGTCTATGGAAAGATGGTCCCCAAGGAGCACGTGACATCCAGGATAAGGAGACTGTCAAACGCCAGAAAGCATAAGTATAGCGCAAGGATGTTCACGGTCCATCTGGGACTGGACGTCACAAGGGAGGAGCTTGGAATCAACGATTACTCCATTTTCATGGTGGGCACCGCGGATTCCGAGAAGGAGTACTCCAACATGATGAAGGGCTTCGAGTCCAACGAGTTCGCCATACTTGTCTGCTACAACGTGGTGAACCCCAAGGCGTCCCCGGAAGGGACCTGCCTCTGCTCCATAACGACATTCGGCTCTCCTGTTGACTGGAACGGCCTCAAGCCTGAGGACTACGCCGAGTACAAGACGCGGTGCGCGGAGAAGCTAATGTCCATTGTGAAGGAGAGGGCGGGCATAGACCTCTTCGGCCATGTCGAGGAGATCGCTATTGCGACACCATGGACCTTCGCGAGATATCTGGGGACTCCGGAAGGCTGCGTCTACGGCCATGCCACAAGCGACTGGGATGACATAATCTCCAGGACCCTCCAGATGAACAAGGACTACCCCATCAAGGGTGTGAGGCCGATTGGTGCTGGAGGTCCAAGAGGTGACGGCTACTCCTCCGCATACCAGTGCGGCGAGATGATGGCCCAGATAGCCATCAAGGAGCTTGACGGGGAGGCTGCGGTATGAAGGGCGAGAAACTGAAGAAACTCAAGGTCAGGATCAGCAACTTCAAGTTCAAGGACATGCTCCAGTTCAAGAACATGCCTCTAAGAAGGGACCGGGCCATAGAGCAGGCGGAGGACAGGGACATTGTCACAAGCTTCCCGATAAACAACAATGCGAAGCTGCTGCATCCGGAGACCCAGAGGATGGTTGTCCACAAGATAATCGAGAGACCGGAGGCCGGGGCCAGGACCCTGATTCTCAGGACCGCCGATGGCTCACCTGCGGCATGGTTCAGGGCAGGCCAGTATGTGTCGCTCAAGCTCAAGATAGGCGAGAGCTGCGTTACCAGGCCCTATTCCATCTCGTCTTCCCCAAAGCTCACAAAGGAGGGGAAGGTCTGCATAACCGTCAAGAGAACGATAGGCGGTTTCGTCTCGGACCATCTGATCTACAATGTCAAGGAAGGTGATCGGATGCTGATCTCCGGTCCTGAGGGCTTCTTCTACCATGACAGGCTCAGAGACAGCAGGAATGTTGTTGCAGTGGCCGGTGGAAGCGGTATAACCCCGTTTCTTTCCATGGCCTACGCGATCAGGGACACCATTGAGGATTTCAATCTGACGATACTTTTCGGGTCCAGGACCGAGGACTCCATTCTTTTCAGAAACGAGCTGGACATGATCCAGAACGAGACCGACAAAGTCAAGGTCATCCATGTGCTTTCAGATGAGGACAGGGCAGGCTATGAGCATGGCTTCATAACGGCCGACCTAATAAAGCAGTATGCCCCCGAGGGTGACTATTCGCTTTTCATCTGCGGGCCGGAGGGTCTGTACCGCTTCATGGAGGAGGAGACAAGGAAGCTTGGCCTCCCTGCACGGCGTGTTCGCAGGGAGATCACAGGTGCCCCCAAGAACGTGGAGTGCCTGCCCGGCTATCCTTCGGAGGCCGCAGGCAGGACATTCGATGTGAAGATAATCCAAGGTCCCCATACATATGACATCAAGGCATCGAGTTCCGAGAGTGTTCTCTGCTCAATCGAGAGGGCCGGGATCATGGCCCCGTCAAAGTGCAGAAGCGGTGAGTGCGGATGGTGCAGAAGCAAGCTGCTGTCAGGTTCGGTGTTCATACCGGAGCAGAACGAGTCCAGACGTCATATGGACAGGGAGACCGACCATATACATCCCTGCATCTCGTTCCCCCTGTCGGATCTTGTTCTGGAAGTGCCACGTGGAGACTTCCAACTGTAGTTCCTAATAATGTACAATGCCCGCATGAAAAAATTATTGATCGCATTACTCCTGGTTATCGCATTGTCTTCTGTCTTTGCCACAAGCCCGAAGAACTCGTTCTCCGAACTCAAGGCCGTGGACCTGAAGAGCGACGTAATCACTTCAGAGATATTCAAGGAATATGATGTGACCATGATCAACGTGTTCACCACATGGTGCTACTACTGCATCATTGAGATGCCTGAACTTCAGCAGATGACAGAGGAGCTTCCGGAGAACGTTAATCTTATCTTCATCTGTGCAGACGCCTATGAAGCTCCAAAAGACCTGAAGGAGATAGTGGACTACTTCAAGCTGACAAGCACCATTCTTAAGATGAAGGGCAAGGAAGTCCTTTCCTATTACAACATCTCAGGCTATCCGACAAGCTTCTTCGTTGACGGCCAGGGCAACATCCTGCAGACGGCGGTCGGTGCAAACAGCAAGGACGGCTACATGAAGATCATCAACAGTCTGCTGGAGAAGTCCAAGTGAAGAGGAAACTGGCTGTCCAGATAGCCATAATAGCCATTGCAGTTGCCTTCATTCTGATAGGCATATTCTCAGGTGAAGCCACAATAGTGCTCAGAAAGGCCAGGGACATCTGTCTGTCCTGCATAGGAATCGGGTGAGGCTTAGATGAAGCACGAGAGAAAGAGAACGATCATACAGTTTCTCGCGGCAGCCTTCTTCAACGGCTATGCCGCAGGCTTCGCAAAGGGCCAGATCTTCAAGGGCGGCACAAAGATCCTATGTGTCCCGGTCCTGAACTGCTACTCCTGTCCAGGTGCGCTGGGTTCCTGCCCCATAGGCTCACTTCAGGCTGTGCTGGGTTCACGGAACAAGAGATTCAGCTTCTACGTCCTTGGCTTGATGATGCTCTTCGGAATGGTCCTCGGCAGACTTGTCTGCGGATTCCTCTGTCCTTTCGGACTTCTTCAGGACCTTCTGCACAGGATTCCGATAAAGAAGGTCAAGGTGAACCCGAAGCTGGACAAGGTTCTGCGCTACGTCAAGTATGCAGTCCTTCTGGTCTTGGTGCTTCTTCTACCTGTCTTGATCAGGAATGACTTTGACATGGGTGAGACCTGGTTCTGCAAGTATCTCTGCCCGGCGGGTGCCCTGGAGGGGATTCCATTGATCCTTGCAAATCCTGCTTTGCAAAGCGCACTGGGCTTCCTGTTCAGCTGGAAGATGTGTGTTCTTCTGATTGTCCTTATATCTTCAACTCTGATTCACAGGCCTTTCTGCAAGTATCTCTGCCCGCTTGGAGCCTTCTACGGACTCTTCTCGAAGTTCAGTCTCTATCAGATGGAGATAGACAAGTCAAAGTGCATCGGCTGCGGGAAGTGCGAGAGCGTGTGCCCTATGGACGTGAAGTGTCTGAAGGACATGAACAGCGCAGAGTGCATAAGATGCGGAAAATGCAAGGCTCAGTGTCCTGTTCATGCCATAGAGTCAACGTTCGGTTTCAATTTGAAAAAGAAAGGTGAGTGAGAATATCACTCGCCTGGGTCGCTTCTGAGAACCTTTCCTATGTTCCACAGATGTGCGGCGTTCTTTGCTGATGTAATGCGCTCAGCCGGACTCTCATATGGAATCTCTGCAGTGTGGCAACCGCAGTCCAGACACATCACGTAGAAGCACCATCCTCCTTCCTCTTCAAGAAGGCCCGGCCCACTGCACAGGGGACAGTCCTGAAGCTCTATTTCCTTAAGTATGTCTTCCATCGTGTATCATCCTTTCACATCCGCCACACTGTGGCTGTATTTCTGCTTTGCCTGGGCAATGCTCAGAAGTTGCTTGAATTCAGTTCCCTTCACATCTAGGAATAACATTTTCCGGCCTTCCAGTTCAAGCCAAGTCACAGTGTCCTTGAACATGGCGCTGAAGGGATTCAGCCTATGGACCTTTGTGGTTTCGCCCTTCGCGAAGGCTATGGCCTCGGACCTGAGGACCTTCTCGACATACAGGACATCAAG
>JAFVFA010000081.1 GCA_017475725.1 Spirochaetales bacterium | reverse complement strand
CCAACCAGATAGTATCCGTAGAGGGCCTTGAATACATCCGCGCCTTCTGGAACGGTCTTGTAGACTGTCGGGGTTGAGGCGACCTCGGCTCCCTTGTAGATCAGGGAAGGAGCTGCTTCAAGGTATCTCCAACCGCAGACATCAGACTTCAGATTGTCTTCTCCGTCAGGATCTTCTTCAGTGTTGTCCGCATCGCAGTCGTAGAAGACACGACCTCCGGCCGGTCCGTAGGATCCGATTCCCTCAGCTGGGGCATCGTCCTCTGTCTCATCGGGGGATATGATCTCCTCCGGTGCAGGCTGGCATGATACCATGAGCATCACCAGCAGAGCTGCGATAGTGAACAGTTTGAGTGCTTTCTTCATTTGCTTTTCCTCCTTTTAGATTGCATCAAGAACGGAAGCGAACAGGATTGTTCCCATCCATGTCCCATCCTGGTCCGTTGTCACCTTGAGTGTCGTTGTCAGCGCATCCAGCGTGTAGGCCACAGCGGCTTCGGCTGACCAGTTCTCCTTCAGGTCATGTCTTCCCTTGAGTGAGAGCTCCAGGTTCTCAACCATGTCGAAGACCACTTTTGCATTCAGATCGAAACCATCGTCGATCTCACCCTTGTTCATGATCCAGGCGAACTCGGCATAGAAGTCGAAGACCTCGTCGAGACCTGCCCAAATCTCAGCCGCTGCAACGTTCACAAGCGGGTACTCCGCATCGTGGGCGCCGAAGGTGTAGGTGTCGGTCAGGGCAATTGAGATCGGGTTGTTCAGCCAGAGCATGGACTCCAGATCCAGAAGCAGAGATGCATTCACGGCTCCGCTCTTGAAGAAGTAGTTCGATGCCATCCCGTTGGGTCTGTACAGACCGTATCTGACTGCCGTGAGGGACATCTTCCAGTCCGTGCTCGGGGTGTAGATGAAGGCGCCCATGTAGTCTATCCCATCGGTCACCGGACTGCAGTAGATTCTGCCCTGGTATGGCTGATGGGTGATTGTGAGGGCAAAGGTGTTCGTTCCCTTGTTTGTGGTCCTCAGCCTGTCGTAGTAGTTGCTGAAGTAGTCAGGATAGGCCCTCAGTGCCGTCATTGCACCCTGGTTTCCTGCAAGCAGTGTGAACGTGCCTGACGGAAGATCCGGGAAGTATGTGTTGTTCAATGCCTTTCCAAGCTTGAAGGAAAGATAGCCCTTGAGACCACGCTCATACGGGTCCTGAGAGGTGAGGTCACCCTGAAGTGTGATGGTGAAGTAGGTGCTGGTGACCTTTGCAGTGAGCTTGGCCTCCATTCCCTCCACTCCGGAGCCATCCTTCCATGGGGTGATCTCGTTGTCCTTGAACCTGTAGTTCAGACCATAGGTCACACCGCCTGTGAAGTCCACGACCCCGGCGAATGCGACGCTACAGACAAGAGCCATCAAGATTATTGCCAATGTTTTCCTTGTCATGTACGCTCCTGTCAGATTGCAAGGCCAATCTTCACCGTTGATGAGATGTCGCCCTTCACATAGTCAACCGAGACCGTTGTGGTCAGGGTCTGGAGTGTGTACGCAAGCTCCACACCTCCTGACATGATCTTCTCGCTGTAGTATCTGATGTCATCGTTTCTGAAGTAGATCGATGGTCTGAGAGTCCCTTCCTCGTTGTAGGCGAGCCTGAAGTCAAGCGAGCATGAGAGGTCGCT
Source organism: Spirochaetales bacterium (assembly GCA_017475725.1). Classification (GTDB taxonomy): domain Bacteria; phylum Spirochaetota; class Spirochaetia; order Sphaerochaetales; family Sphaerochaetaceae; genus UBA9732. The sequence continues at coordinate 1,336 of JAFVFA010000081.1, read as the reverse complement.
TGTCATCTTGTTCAGGCAGACCTCTGTGTAGGTGTTGAGCTTCCCGTATCCGGCTTTGAGCGCCACTGACATGTCAGCCTGATTCTCTTCCAAAAGGAATCTTCCTCCCACGGAGACCGTGGCCGCAAACGGAAGGTCAAGGACTTTCTCTGCATCGAAGTAGGCCGAACCTGCCAGAACGCCCTTTGAGGCATCGGTTATGCTGCCGCCCTTGTAGTAGCCTCCCTTGAGTGCATAGGCAGCGGATATTCCGATTCCCTTCTTGGGGACGAACTTCAATGATGCCGCGAAGTCCTTCTTTGAGGTGACAGGGGAGACGGAGAGTCTGAGTGAATAGCCCTCATACTCGATGTCTGCGCTTATTGTGTCCGTTCCGGTTGCGGCGGTGGTGGCATAGGCATACTTGTTTCCGAAGTAATCGTAGTAGGCAACAAGGCTGTCCACGGCGGAGAGGTTTCCGCATTCGAACGCAATATCAACCGGAATGTCCATGTTGTAGGCGCTGTTGAGTGCCTTTGTGAGCTTGAACCCTATGTTTCCGGCTATGTTCCTTGTCCCTGAACCATTGAGGGTCCCGTTGAACGTCATGGTGACGTATGACTTGACGACCTTTGCGGAGAGCTGCACCTCATTTCCCTTTGGATGGAGCGAGGACATCTCCGAACTCTTGAAATTGAACTTGTAGCCGAACTCGAAGTCCCCTGTGAAGGTGAGCTGGCTGGCGAAGATGCATGTCAGGCAGAGGCTGACCAATGCAATGGTCAAAATGGTCTTTTTCATCTATGTTTGCTCCTTTTCGATTCCATTCAGTTCTGCGGCGGATAGATTGACTGCGCCGTCATGTCGTAGTAGGTGTAGAGGTTGGTCGTCCTCTGCTTGCTTCTTGTCACATCACAGTAGGACTCTCCGTCAGAGACCACTCTGATGTATCCGTCGAAGTACTCGGCGAAAACGTAGGCCCCTGTGTCGGCGTAGTTGCTGTATGATGTACCTGCCATCTGGTACCCGTACATTGCAACTGCAACCCTGGGCGTTGTTGCCTGTGCCCACTTCTTGCCGTTTCCGACATCTGTTCCGTGGTGGTTGGCCTTCATCAGGTCCACGTCAAGGACCTCCGGCCCGTATTTCTCCACAAGGTACTCCTCTCTGTTCTGGTACATGTCCCCGCAGAACATTGCGCTGAAGTCCTTGTATGTGATCTTGACTGCCAGGGACTCGCTGTTCATCGCCTCCGACATCAGACCCGGGTTGAGCTTGAGGTATGCTTCCTTCTGCTCCTGCGAGGGGTTCAGAATGTCTATGTGGATGTCATCCGAGATCTCAATGGTGTCACCCT
>JAFVFA010000080.1 GCA_017475725.1 Spirochaetales bacterium | reverse complement strand
TCGTAGACATCGTTGGACACCTCTGCCAAGTGTATGTTGGAATGGCTCTTCTTCAGCCTTAGGAAGATTCGCAGCCCGGCGCTTGATATGTACTCAAGTCCGCTGCAGTCCAGGACCACCCTGCCACCGCTGAATCCTGAGAGAAGAGCGTCCAACGCAGCAGAGACCTCAGCGGCTTTCTGCGAATCGACCCTTCCGTGGAATGACAACCTGATCTCAGAGGGGGTTCTGTCTTCGAGCTTAACGGCATCCATAATCAACCCCTGCTTTTGAAGAAGGCATCGTAGAGTGCATTCACAGCCTTCTCGTAATCAGCCTCGTCTATCCCCACAATTATGTTGATCTCGCTTGAACCCTGGTCGATCATCCTGATGTTGACATCATTCTGGGCAAGGGCCGTGAAGACCTTGGCGGCGACACCCCTCTTGTAGACCATACCGACACCCACAACCGCTATCAGGGCAATGCCGGAATCTATTATGAGGGAGTCCGGATTGAGCTGCTCCGTGATGTTCTCCATGATTCTGAAGCGGTTTGCCCTGAAGTCCTCGGAGTCCACTATGACTGACATGCTGTCAATCGCTGACGGGACATGCTCGAATGACACCCCGGCATCGGCTATTATGTTCAGAAGCTTTGCGGCGAAGCCGACCTCGTTGTTCAGCATGGCCTTCTCGACACGGATGGAGGCGAAACCCTTCTTCCCTGCAATGCCTGTGACAACCCTTCCGTTCTCCGTCAGGTTGCTCCTGTGGGGGACGATCCAGGTCCCTTCATCGGCCGGCCTGTTTGTGTTTCTGATGTTGATTGGGATGCCGGCGGTCCTGACGGGGAAGACGGCATCCTCATGCATGACGGAGGCACCCATGTAAGAGAGCTCCCTAAGCTCCTTGTAGCTGATCTCCCTGATCGCCTCCGGATCCCTGACTATTCTGGGGTCTGCGGAGAGCATCCCGGAGACATCTGTCCAGTTCTCGTAGACATCTGATTTGGATGCCCTTGCCACTATGGCGCCTGTGACATCCGATCCCCCACGGGAGAAGGTCTTTATGCGCCCGTCGTAGCCAAGCCCGTAGAAGCCTGCCACAACGGCCTTCTCCGTCCCCTCCAGGACCTTTCCGAGGACCTCGTTCGTCTTTGTGGCGTTCAGATTGCCGTCGGAATCGAAGAATATGCATGTGGATGGGTCCACGAAGTCAAAGCCGAGAGACGATGCCAGAAGCTTGGAGTTCAGATACTCGCCTCTGCTGGCCATGTAGTCGCGCTCCGGGCCCTTCCTGAGATGTTCCCTTATGGCTCCGAATTCGGCTGCGCAGTCGAATTCCGCACCAAGGTCCTTAGCAATGTCGCTGAACCGTGTCTCGATCTCGGAGAGCCTTGGGCCGAAGTCCTTCCCTGCCTTTGCAAGCTCATAGCAGTCGTAGAGCATGTCTGTGACCTTTGTGTCCTCACGGTTCCTCTTTCCTGGAGCGGAGGCTACAACATAGACCCTACCGGTCTGCTCATGTATTATGCGTGAAACCTTGCGGAACTGTGCGGAGTCGGCAAGCGAGCTTCCGCCGAATTTCAGTGTCTTCGTCTTCATCTTAGATATGGCTCCATAAAGTCCCTGAGCTCATTGTTGTTCTCATGGTACAAGAATGTCGTGATCCCTGCAGCCTTGGCACCCTCAAGGTTCTCCTGGCTGTCATCTATATGCACCGTCTCCTCAGGCTTGCAACCCTCGGCCCTCATTATGTATTCGTAGAACTGTCTGTCAGGCTTTGAGAGATGCATCTCATGCGATGCGTAGAGCCTGTCGAACCCGTCCAGCGGACTTGGATCCATGGCCTTCAGGTGATCCCAATGGCCACAGAAGGTGTTGGAACCTGTGACTACTCTGTAACCCTTTGCCCTGAGCTCAGCTATTATGGCCTTTACAGGAACGTTCACTTCAGGATGGTAGCAGCTGAGCATGAAGTCATCCCCGTTCAGGTCTATGCCGAATTTGTGCTCGAACATCGAGCAAAGGGCATCAGACCCAAGGAAACCATCCAACATAGGCTTGTTATAGGCACTCCAGCTGGCAAAGGCTTCATCATAGTCCAGCTTGTACTTTTCACAGAATCTCTCGATGACGTGGGTCTCATGTATGACAACCCCTCCGACATCGAAGATGAAAAGCTTCTTTCCCATACCCAGTTCCTTATGACACACAGTGTTGCCATGAATACTACTTGGATATGGATATTTTTTCAATGCCGGAGTCTGGGCCTCAGCGGACCTTCGCATTCACCAGATTGAATTTACCTATTATGTCCTCAAGCTCCTCACGGGAAAACGAAGACACATTGTTGTAGGCCGGATCAAGCGTCTTGGCAGGGTTGAATGTCTGGAGGTACCAGGTGGTTCTGTCACCGATCAGCTTGGCCATCTCAGGGAAGTCCTCCTCCTGCAGCAGGATCCTTGGGCAGGTTGTTCTGAACTCGTGCTCCACATCGGACTCCTCAAGGATCCTTATGGACTCCAGAATGCATCCGGTGTCCTTGAAGCCAAGGAGGTGGTATTTCTCCAACGGGGCCTTGATGTCCATGGCTATGTAGTCAATCAGACCTTCGTCGATGAAGGACCTGAGGGTGTCAGGTCTGCTTCCGTTGGAGTCCAGCTTTATCTTCAGGCCAAGCTCCTTGACCCGCCTCATGAAACCGGGCAGCTCCTGATGCAGGGTCGGCTCCCCTCCGGAGATCACAAGGGCATCCAGGAAGGCGCCCCTCTTCTTCAGGTAGGAGAGAATGTCCTCCTCGGAATAGACCTCACCGAAATATGTCTCGTCTGAGCCCATAACCACGAACTCGGGGTTGTGGCAGTAGGGACAACGAAAATTGCATCCACAGGTGAAAACCGTGGATGCAATCATTCCGGGATAATTGACTAGGTCTGACTTTATGAAACCGCTGAAGGTCATGCCCTCTGTCCGTTGGCGTTTGCCCATCCGATTATCTGGCTGACACCTGTGATAGCGGATGAGACGTCATATGGATCGGTGACAAGTGTCGGAACGCTCTGGATTCCGTACTTGTTGGCAAGCTCGGTGTTCTCCATTGCATCGACGACCTTGTAGCTGATTCCTCTCTTGTCCAGATTCGCCTTGGCTGACGGGCAGTTCGGGCAGGTCTTGGTTGTGAACAGGATCGGCTGTCCGGCCTTGATCTCAGGCAGATACTCTTTCCTCTCCTTGAACTCCTGGGTCTTTCCGACGTTCCAGTTCTGGATCGGTCTGTAGTATCCTGTGATCCTTGAGTAGACCTCTGTCTTCTTGTGGCAGATCGGGCACTCCCACTGCTCTCCCTCAACGTAGCCGTGGTCCGGGCAGACCGAGTAGGTCGGAGAGATTGTGTAGTAAGGCAGCTTGTGGTTCTCCGCGATCTTCCTTACCAGAGTCCTTGTTGCCTTCCAGTCGTTGACCTTCTGTCCGAGGAACACGTGGAAGACTGTACCGGAAGTGTACTTGACCTGCAGAGGATCCTGGATGTCCATGGCCTCGAAGATGTCGTCTGTGAACCAGACAGGCAGGTTGGAGCTGTTGGTGTAGTACGGGCTGTCCTCCGTACCGGCTGTGATGATGTCCGGATATCTCTCCTTGTCGTGCTTTGCAAGCCTGTAGGCTGTTGACTCGGCAGGTGTGGCCTCAAGGTTGTACAGATCGCCGTACTTGACCTGATAGTCAGACAGCTTCTCCCTCATGTGGTCAAGGACCTCTCCTGCGAACTTCTGGGCTGCCGGGTGGGTCAGGTCCTCACCAAGCCACTTGGCGTTGAGACAGGTCTCGTTCATTCCGACAAGACCGATTGTCGAGAAGTGGTTGTTGAAGGTTCCGAGATAGCGCTTTGTATAAGGATAGAGGCCGTTCTCAAGGTACTTGGTGACCACATCCCTCTTTATCTTCAGGCTTCTTGCCGCAATGTCCATAAGGTGGTCAAGGCGGGCATAGAAATCCTTCTCGTCGGTTGCAAGGTAGGCGAGGCGAGGCAGGTTCAGCGTCACGACGCCGATCGATCCTGTGGACTCTCCGCTTCCGAAGAATCCGCCGCTCTTCTTTCTCAGCTCCCTGAGATCCAGGCGGAGTCTGCAGCACATTGACCTGACGTCGGAAGGCTGCATCTCTGTGTTTCCGATGTAGTTGGAGAAGTATGGTGTGCCGTACTTGCTTGTCATCTCGAAGAGAAGCCTGTTGTTCTCTGTGTCTGACCAGTCGAAGTCCTTTGTCAGGGAGTATGTCGGAATGGGATACTGGAAGCCTCTTCCGTTCGCGTCTCCGCCGATCATGATCTCAAGGAATGCCTTGTTGACCATGTCCATCTCCTTCTTGCAGTCGCCGTAGGTGAAGTCCATGTCCTTTCCGCCGACAATGGCCGGGAGGTTCTTCAGGTCATCAGGAACGGTCCAGTCCAGTGTGATGTTGCTGAACGGAGCCTGGGTGCCCCATCTGGATGGTGTGTTGACACCGAAGACGAAGGACTCGATGCACTGCTTGACCTCTTTGTACTCCAGGTTGTCAGCCTTGACGAAGGCTGAGAGGTATGTGTCGAAGCTGGAGAAGGCCTGGGCCCCTGCCCATTCGTTCTGCATGATGCCGATGAAGTTGACCATCTGGTTGCACAGTGTGGAGAGATGCTTTGCCGGTGCTGAGGAGATCTTTCCGTTGACTCCGCCAAGGCCCTCGCGGATCAGCTGCTTGAGAGACCAGCCTGCACAGTAGCCCGAAAGCATTGAGAGGTCATGGAGATGGATGGCAGCGCTTCTGTGGGCCTCGCCGATCTCGTTGTCATAGATCTCGGAAAGCCAGTAGTTGGCTGTGACGGCACCGCTGTTGGAGAGAATCAGTCCACCTATCGAATAGTTGACTGTGCTGTTCTCCTTGACTCTCCAGTCCTGTGCGCCGAGATAGCTGTCAATGAGCTTCTTGTAGTCCACCAGGGTCTTGTCAGCCTGTCTGATGTTCTCGTGCTGCTTTCTGTAGAGGATGTAGGCCTTGGCTACATCGTCATAGCCTGCCTGGGCAAGTGTCGCCTCAACTCCATCCTGGATATCCTCAATGGAGACCTTGTCGTCCTTGACCTTGTCTGAGAAGCGGGCGCTTGCTCTGAGCGCAAGCATCTGGATCACGTCCTCGTTGTAGTTCTTGTTCGTTGCAACGAAAGCCCTTACAATGGCGTTCTCAATCTTCTTTATATCAAAGTCGACAGTCTTCCCTGTTCTTTTGATGACCTGATACATTGGCATCTCCTATAAAGATTTACTAATTTTTCGGAAACTTTGCTGCCGGAGGACACACAAAATGTAGTGTGTCTTGGTGGCATCAGACACTATATTAAGTTCCCCAAAGAGCATTTGTCAATATGCAAAATCAAAGAAAAAAAAGAAATTTTGTTCAGGGATTCAGATGAACATCACTATGCCGGTCGCAAGCAGAACAACATAGACCAAAGCAAGGAAAATCTTGTCATTCACCTTGTGGTGGAGCAGTTCTCCGACGACAATTCCAGCCACCATAAAGGGAAGAAGGCAGAGCATCTGGCCACCCATGGCAGAGGTGATCCGGCCGCCTGCGACATAAGAGACCACAAGGAAGGTGTTGAGGACCGTCCACAGGGCGCAAAGCGTGGCTCTGAAGCTCCTCTTGTCTGGCAGCGCCACAGAGGTGTAGATGATCGCCAAAGGCCCTCCGGAGGAGAACAGTCCGTGCACAACTCCCGCTGCAATCAGGGCGATGTAGCCGTACCAGCGGACCTTGGGCTCCCTTTCAGCCTGCTGGCCATCCCTGGCCCTGAAATGCCTTATGGCCATTGCGCCCAGCCTGAGGGCAGACACTGCCGTGATGAACGCTGCAAGCAGCGTCTTGAGGATGGACAGGTCCGCAATGTTCTGGATGTACTGGCCGAGCACCAGCCCTGGCAGCATGAGGAGCACTATGGTCAGGAGAGTCCGGAATCTTATGTCCCTGAAGTTCTTTGCAGCAATCCAGAGTGCAAGAAGGAAGGCCAGGATGGTGACCTCTATGATACCTTCCTGCATCCCCAACAGCGCAGTTACGAAAGGCAAGGCGATGACCGTGCATCCGAAGCCGGTCACCGCCTCTATTGTAAACGAGAAGAATATGGCAAGACCAGAAAGGAGGATTGGAGCCATATCGTATTCAGATCAGTCGCTCCAGAAGCGGATAGATGTTCCCCTTTGTTGCAGGAGGCATCTGGTTCCACATCTTGGGGTCGTCGAAGGAACGCTCGAAGTTGCGGTCGATGTCGTCCTCAGTGATGTCTATGCCGAGATCGGAGAATCTCTGGGGCTGCTTCAGCCTTACCGTCAGATCCGCAACATCCTTCTGCAGAAGACGTACAAGCTCTGCCGTGCCCTTCACCTCCGGATGGAAGTGTCTGGATATGTCAGCCAGATACCTGCAGGTGGTCTCGTTGGACGTTGACAGGTCAAACACCCCGTTAAGGGTGAAGGCGCATGCCGTTCCATGTGGGACGTGCCATGTCTCGGACAGGACGAAGCTCAGTGCATGGCCTGCGGCCGTGCCGGTCAGGTTAAACGCCATGCCTGCCATGCATGAGGCATGGAGCATCCTCCTTGACGCCTCATAGTCCATGGGACCCGGAAGGGCCTTCGTCTCCCTGAGCCTGACGCTTGTGTCATACATGGTCGAGATGTTCTCCAGGACCTCTATCGCAGCCTTGACGGAAAGGGCCAGGGTCTCCGGCTTTGCGTTTTTGTTCCAAATGGACTCAAGGGCGTGGTCAAGGGCATCAAGGCCCGTGGATGCAACCAGTGCCGGTGGTGCCGTGACCACGAAGTCCTGAACAAGTATGGCCTTGTGGGCATGCATCAGCGGGGAGCCTAGAGTGTACTTCCTGCCGCTTTCGGATGAGAAGACTCCAACTTTGGTGACTTCGCTGCCTGTTCCCGCCGTAGTCGGGAGCAGGACCAGGTTGGCGCAGCGCTTCTCGATCCTGAGCTTTGGGCTGTTTCCAAGGTAGTCATCCAGGTTCCCGCCGTTGGTCTTCAGCATTGCCAGGGCCTTGGCGCTGTCCATGACGCTGCCGCCGCCTATTCCGACAATTGAGCTGCACTTGGCGAACCTGGGGTCTCTGAACATCTCCATGATGTCAGTTGTCCTCGGATTCGGGCTGACCTTGTCGAACACCACAGCCTCCTTGTCGGAGAATGAAGCTATCAAGGCCTCCTTTGACGCAATGGGGGCGTTGTCGGTCACAATCGCGATTCTGCCTTCATCGCCGACTATCCTCTTGAGCTCGGCCTTTGCAAGATGTCTGCGTTCAATGACTGAAAGCGGACTGAGAGATGACTTGATCATGCTTTCCTCACTTGAGGTTCTGGGCCTCGATCTCCTTGACTATTCCAAGGTTCCTTGTAAGGAAGTCCTTCTTGAACTCCATCTTCTGTGTGAACTTCATGGAAAGCCATGCATCCACAATCTGCACGCCCAGGAACGGGGCTGTGATCCAGCCGCCCATGGTTATGACGTTTGCGTCGTTGATGATCTTGGCCCTCTCCCCGGAGAAGACGGAGTCCACCACGCAGGCGTAGATTCCCTTATGCTTGTTCGCCACTATTGCCATTCCCTGCCCTGTTCCGCAGATCAGGATTCCCCTCTCGGCCTCACCGTTCTGTATGGCCTTGCATACCTTGGGGGCCTGCTCGACATATGGGGCCGGATGGTCCTCATCGGGGATGCCGAAATCAAGGACGTCGATTCCCTTCTCCTTCAGATGATCCACTATGGCGCACTTCAGTGGAAAACCGCTGAGATCAGATGCTATTGCTATTCTCATTCCATTGTCTCCTTAAAAACTCTTCACTGTATTGGCGATTGACTCCGCGTCAATGTTGAAATCCCTTATAAGGAAGTCCTTCTTGCCCACCTGGCCGAAGCGCTCCTTGATTCCCACCCGCTTCAGACGGCATGGAAGGTTCTCGTCCACAATAAGATCGGCAACTGCGCTTCCGAGTCCCGTGGCAGCCTGATGGTTCTCGCAGGTCACGATCCTCCCGCATTCGGAGGCGAGTCCTCTGATCAGCTCGCAGTCAAGCGGCTTGACCCAGATCGCATCCACGACGGTACACTCGATCCCCTGCCTTGAAAGCTCATCGGCGGCCTTCAGGGCCTCGTTGACCTCCACGGCTCCAAGGGCGACGATTGCTGCATCCTTACCCTTTCTGAGAACCTTGGACTTCCCGATCTCGAATCTCTCATCCTTTTCATAGAGCACCGGTGACGGCTTTCTCTGAAGCCTGAGGTAGCAGCAGCCGTAGTGCCTGTACATGAGCTCGGTAACGGCACCAACGGACACCCCGTCAGCAGGCTCCGCAATCACCAGACCGGGGATGGTCCTCATGAGTCCGATGTCCTCGAACGGCATGTGGGTCCCACCGTTGAGCTCGGCGGTGATTCCTGGGTCGGATCCCACCAGCTTGATGTTCAGCTGTGCATAGTTTCCGCTCAGGAAGAACTGATCAAAGACACGCCTTGATGCAAAGCATCCGAAAGTGGATGCATATGGGATGAAGCCCTGCACGCAGAGCCCTGCGGCCACACCGACCATGTTGGCTTCAGCCACCCCGCAGTCTATGGCCCTCTCAGGGAACCTCTCCTTGAATGGGATGGTCCCGTGGGATTTCATGAGGTCGGCATCAAGGATGCAGACCCTTCCGTCCTTCTCCCCAAGTTCCAGAAGCTTGTTGCAGTAGGCAACCCTCATCTCCATCATTTCAGCCATGCCGGGACCTCCCCTTTGTAGATCTCCTTGACGGTGTCAAGGGAAAGCGGTGCATTGTGGCTGCCCGCATTGTTCTCCAAGGATGGGACCCCCTTGGCCTTGATGGTGTTCAGGATTATCATCTTGGGCCTGCCGTTTCTCTCCATGCAAGAGCTGTATGCTCTGTGAATCGACTCAAGGTCATGGCCGTCAGCCTGACATGTCTCCCATCCGAAGGACCTCCACATCGCCTCAAGCTTGTCCGGGTTCAGACCGCTGATGTCATCGATGGTCCCGTCAAGCTGAAGCCTGTTGCAGTCCGTGGCAGCGATCAGGTTGTCAAGCCTCATGTGAGAGGCGAACATGGCAGCCTCGAAGTTCTGCCCTTCGTTGGTCTCACCATCACCTATGATTGCAAAGACCCTCTGTCCGTCCAGACCCTTGAGTCTGGAGCCATAGGCGGCACCACAGGCCACAGAAAGTCCCTGCCCCAGAGATCCTGTGCTCATGTCTATTCCGGGGGTCCTGTTTCTGTCTGCATGGCTTGGAAGGCTTGTCCCGCCTTCGTTCAGCGTCTTGAGCCAGGACTCCGGGAAGAAGCCCAGAAGCGCAAGAGTGCTGTACAGCGCAGGTCCGGAGTGCCCCTTTGAGAGGACAAGCAGGTCCCTGTCCTCCTTCCTTGGGTTCTTCGGGTCGACGTTCATCTCATG
>JAFVFA010000079.1 GCA_017475725.1 Spirochaetales bacterium | reverse complement strand
TTGTCCAGATTCGTGAAAAGGTCCACTCCCATCAGCATTAGCGATGCCAGAAGCGATGTCACAAGCCCTATCTTGAGAACTGATGCTGTTGTGTACCTGTCAAGGACCCTGAGCCTCATTTCCTGGTCCTCCAGAGGAGAAGAAGCCCCGCAATGAACACAAGCGCATTTGGAGCCCACATGTAGAACGCAGGATGAAGCGACCCTGAAATGGCTCTGACATGCATATAGTAGATGAAGAACCAGTAGAAGACAGCAATGAGCATGGACAGCCCGAACCCTATCATCCTGCCGTTCTTGACCCTGAAGAAGGAGATCGGGAAGGCGATGAAGACAAGAAAGGTGCATGCCAGTGAAAGGGCGATCTTCTTCTGGTATTCGCTTCTGTAGTACTGGTAGTAGAAGCTGTAGCCCCTCTGTGCCCTGTAGTCCTTAAGCTGCTGGGCATATGACATTGCCCTGGAGGCGGAGGCATCCCCCTTCTCCGCAGCGAACAGCTCCTGTGAAAGGCTGGCTGCGGAATGGCTTATGTTGCTCTGTCTCTGGCTGTCGATCGAGTCCTGCTCTGACTGCAGATCGGCTGCGGCGGCCTTGAGCTGGCTCATTGACATCTGCGATGGTGTTATGTTCACAAAGCCGGAGGCGTTTGACGAGAGGTCCAGGTAGATGGACATGCTCTTGGCTCCAGCCAGAGAGTACTTCTTGAGTGATGACGAGTCTGTGATGAGGATCTCGGGGTCCACAAGGTCTATCCTGTACAGGAAGCGGTCTATGTCCAGCACGTTGATGCTTCCCTCAGAGGCGCTGATCACACGGCTGTCGCGTCTGCTTGTGTCATCGAAGATAAGGACATCATGGAGCACATTCCCCTCCACCAGACCGTTTGAGATGACCCTCTTGCCGAAGCTGGTGGAGCTGTAGCTCTCAAGCTGCATGGTCGGGATGCTCTGGATCATCTCCGCATACAGGTCCTTGTAAAGGCCGGTTGTGTACGGAATCATCCAGTCCGCAATCATAAGTGTTGCAGCTGAAAGGAACAGTGAGATCACAATAATGGGTCTGATTATCTGCTTTATATGGACTCCACAGGACCTGAGCGCAAGTATCTCGTTCTGTGAGGACAGGTTACCGATTACCATGCTTGCAGACGCAAGGGAGCTGAAAGGCATGGTGTACATCAGGAACTGCGGAATGGAGAAGACCACAAGAAGAAGGACGTCACCCACGTTGACGTTCTTCAGAAGTATCTTCTGCGCAAGGACAAGGATCTGGTTGACGAAGAAGATGAAGAAGAAGAACAGGAAGGCTACAACGAAGGAAAGGATGTACTCCTTTCCGACATAGAGATAGAGATGACCGAACCTTGCCCTTCCTCTCATTATTGTCTGGAACCCATTCCGGTGGAACCGAATCCACCCTCACCCCTCTCCGTCTCATCCAGACTTGCTACAACCTGGAAGGCGGCAGTCTCGTGTCTTGCTATGACCATCTGGGCGATCCTGTCACCATCGTTGATGACGAAGGTCTCATCCGAATGGTTCATCAGAATGACCTTGATCTCCCCCCTGTAGTCGGAGTCGATGGTACCAGGTGTGTTCAGAACGGTCACACCCCTCTTGGCTGCGAGGCCTGACCTTGGACGGATCTGGGCCTCATAGCCTACAGGCAAGGCGATGCGTACACCCGTTGGGACCAGAAGCCACTTGTGCGGCTGGATCTCAAGGGTACCCCCAATGCCAAGACAGGCGCAGAGATCTGCGCCTGCCGCCTGGCTGGAGCCATAGACCGGAAGTCTGGCTCCATCATTCAACTGTATTTTGACAATGCAATTATCCATCATTCCTCAGTTGGCTTGGCCTCTTTGTGGAAAGGCTTTGAAGGCTTGCGGTCAAACTTCCTGTCACCGTCTCTGCGAGGTCTTCTGTCCCCTCTGTCACGGTCACCCATCGGTCTGCGGGCAGGAGCCTTGGTCTCTCCGTCCGGGTCGATGGCATCAATGTATGAGAGGCTGAGCTTGCCGCCAGTCCTGTCGACCTCGATCAGCTTCACAGGAATGACCTGTCCAACGGAAAGGACATCGGATACGTTCTCAACCCTTGTCCTTGCAAGCTTGGAGATGTGGCAGAGCCCTTCCTTTCCTGGGAGGATCTCGACGAATGCTCCGAAGTCCATGATGCGCTTGACAGTGCCCTGGTAGATCTTGCCGACCTCAGGCTCCTCGATGATGGACTTGACCATCTCAAGTGCGGCCTGTGCGCAGGCGGTGTTCTTTCCGTAGATAGTCACTGTTCCGTCGTCATCGATGTTGACCTCTGCACCAGTTGCCTGTGCGATGCCCTTGATGGTCTTTCCGCCTGTTCCGATGACTGCGCCGATCTTGTCCTCAGCGACCTTTGTTGTGAGGATCTTCGGTGCATACTGGTTGACCTCAGGTCTCGGACCTGCAAGAGTCTGTTCCATGATTCCGAGGATGTGGTACCTGCCCTCCTTGGCCTGCTGGAGAGCCTTGCTCATGATCTCAGGTGTGACACCGGCGATCTTGATGTCCATCTGGAAGGCTGTGATACCGTCACGTGTTCCGGCGACCTTGAAGTCCATGTCACCGAGGTGATCCTCCTCTCCGAGGATGTCAGAGAGAATCTGGTATCTGCTGTAGTCGGCACCCTCTGTGATGAGTCCCATGGCGATTCCTGCGACAGGCTTCGAGATCGGGACACCTGCATCCATCAGTGAGAGGCAGCCACCGCAGACCGATGCCATTGAGGATGATCCGTTTGACTCCATGATGTCACTGACGACTCTGACTGTGTACGGGAACTCGTCCTTTGCCGGGACAACGGCCTGGAGGGCCCTCTGTGCAAGATGACCATGGCCGATCTCTCTTCTGCCGGTTGTGAGACGTCCTGTCTCACCGACCGAATACGGCGGGAAGTTGTAGTGCAGCATGAAGTTGCTGTAGTTCTTGTCGCCGTCGATATCGTCGAAGAGCTGCTCGTCCTGGACTGTTCCGAGTGTTGTGACTGCAAGTGACTGGGTCTC
>JAFVFA010000078.1 GCA_017475725.1 Spirochaetales bacterium | reverse complement strand
GGAAGAAGATGTCGCAAGAATCTCAACGCCTTCATCCTTGCTTATGTCCCTTCCTATGTAAGTCTCGTATGTCGCTACGGACGAAGAGCCTCCAATGACTCCCGCAGCCGTACCGCCGGCCTCATACCAGAGGGTCGTGAAACTGGCATACAGATTGTAGACCTTCTGGGGGTTCTTCTTTATTGTCACCATATCGGCATCACTGGAATCCGAGAAAGTCACGGAGTCCTCATTGATGATCACCTCATCGGCAAGAGCAAGGAACTGCCTTTTCAGATCTTCCCTGTCATAGGCCTGCCCATGGACTTCAGACGAGGCAGAGGATTCAGTCACGCTCTGTGCGCAGAGACTGAATGCACATACAAGTGCGACAATCATAACAAGAATCTTTTTCATTTTGTATCCTCCGATTTCAAATGATTCAGTGGTATAAAGAACGGACAACCGTTGTCCGCATCATCCAATATCCTTGCATTGATTTCAAAGACGTCTGACAGGATCTGGGCGCTGACCATCTGTGACGGTTCTCCACAGGCATGGATTCCTCCGCCTTTCAGCGCATACATGAAATCCGAAAACCTTGCGGCAAGATTGATGTCATGCAGAACCATGAGAATGGTTGTGCCTCTTCTCTTGTTCAGTCGTCTGATAACCTCAAGGACCTCAACCTGATAGCTTATGTCCAGGTATGTTGTCGGTTCATCCAGAATGAGGACTTCAGGCTGCTGGCAGATCGACATTGCAAGCCATGCCCTCTGTCGCTCTCCGCCGGAGAGAGTGGATACACTGCGCTCTGCCATGTCAGAGAGTCCTGTGAACTCGAGGGTACTGTCTATTATCTGCCTGTCCTGCTCGGAAAGACCTTTTCCGAACCTCATGTGCGGGTATCTGCCGTAGGAGACAAGTGTTCTGACATTGATGTCAGGCGGTGAGAAATGCACCTGTGGAAGATAGGCGATTCTTCTGGAAATCTGCCTTGGCCCATATTCACACAAAGGCTTTCCCTCGAAGACGACTTGCCCGGAACATGGCTTGACGGCACGGTACACTGTCTTGAGGAGACTGGATTTCCCGCATCCGTTCTTGCCTATTATGGTTACGACCTTCCCTCTGGGTATGTCCATCGTAACATGCTCCAGCACAGTGTTCCTTCCGTATCTGATGGATACATCCTCAAACCCGAAATACATGGAACCTCCTAGTCCCGCTGCTTCTGCCCTCTGGTACGCAGAAGCATGAGGAAGAAAGGAGCACCTATGAACGACAGTATGATGCTCACAGAGACCTCTCCCGGGGGGAGAATGATCCTACCTATTGTGTCGCATACGACAACGAGCAGAAATCCGAGAAAAACCGATGCCGGGAACAGGTACTTGTAATCGGAACCCACTATAAGCCTTGAGATATGGGGCACTATCAGCCCCACAAAGCTTATGAGACCGGCGACCGCTATGGCAGAACCGGACAACAGCGAACTGATTGCAATGAGGATGAATCTGAAAACCTCTGTCCTCAACCCGAGAGAGTTCGCAGTCTCATCACCAAGCATGAGGATGTTCATCTTGGTTGGTAGGAATGCACATATCAGTATCCCCACCGAGGCATACGGGAGAATCATCCAGAATTCATTCCACATTACATTGTTCAGCCCGCCTACAAGGAAATGAGATGCGTTGCCCAGTCTGTCAGCGAAGAATGTCTTTATGATGTCGTTGAAGGCTCCAAACATGGCAGACACGGCAAGGCCTGAAAGCAGCATCTTCACGGGACTGACACCTTTCTGGTATGCAAGTGCATAAATTAGCATCGTCGTACCGAAAGCACCCAGAATTGATCCCACCGGAAGCAGATATGAAAGACCGGGGAAGGCAACCAGCGTGATGTATCCGATGAAACTTGCACCGCTTGTCACGCCAATTGTGGACGGAGAAGCGAGATTGTTGCGCATGACGCCCTGCAGGATACACCCGGCAAGAGACAGGCAGATTCCCACCAGACCGGCAGTCAGTATTCTGGGAAGTCTCATCCCCCAGACGATTATCCTGGCCGGACTGTCTTTGTCCGTGAGTGCGGAAACGACTTCACCCAGGCTGTATTTTATGGTCCCGATGGACAAGCAAACAAAGATGGAGAAGACGCAGAGCAACCCCATGGTCAAGATGAAGATGACTCTCCATGCCTCCTTTCGTCTACAGACTTCAGATTTCATAGAGACTCTTCACTGCCTGATTTACGACAACTCCGGCCTCAAAGAGTTCATGCCCGTTCGGATGGCCGATGCTCAGTTTCTGGCGCTCGAATCTCTCCATTGAGAGATGGCCCTTCTCCCCCTCAGGGATTTTCGTCTTCTCGAATGTCCTCTTGAGGTCAATGCTGCCCCAGCAGAGGTAATGAGCAACAAGATTGTTTTCCCTGCTTGCCAGAGCCTCAACATTGGCCCTCACCTTTGCCCCGTGTTCGGATTCTGGATTGACGCCGAGAGTCCCGAGGACAATCAGGTTCTTTCCCTTGCATTTCTCTATGAAGGAAATCGTCTCCTTGTCAGCACTGCCCTTGTCACACCAGTAGGTGACGATGAATGTATCATAATCTTCAATGAGGTTCGGCCTGATTATGTTGTAGTTATAGATGTTATAAGGTCCGAGATAGTCGCAAGGCATTGCGTCTGCAGCGGCACATGCAAGTCTGAAGGCATTTCCGGTCAATGTGGAGAACAGAATAACAGGTTTCTTGTCCATAGAAAGCTCCATGATTCAGATGATTTGGTTAGATACATCTAACAATTTCACGGAAAGGATAGTTAAATGTATCTAACTTGTCAATCCCTGTAATCTGTTTGCATATACCGCAGATTTCCACTACCATATTATCGACATGACAGGAGAGAAAGTATGAAGAGAATCATTCTGTTTGCAATCGCAATTGTTCTATGCATCGGCATGGTATCCGCTGCCTCCATCTCCGAATCCTCAACCGGCAACAGGGTCTATTTCGCCGCACCGCTCTTCTCCTATTCAGAGAAGGACTTCAATCTCAAGCTCACCAATCTTCTGGAGGAGTTCGGCTATGAGGTTTTTCTGCCACAGCGCGATGGGATTGAGGCTGCTCTTCTGACAGGCAAGACGGAAGAGGAGCTGACCCGGATGATCTTCGAGAAGGATGTCAGCGAAATCCTCAAAGCTGACATAGTCTTCATGGTTCTGGACGGAAGGGTTCCAGATGAAGGTGCCTGCGTGGAACTTGGCATTGCGTACGCCAACGGCAAAAGATGCTACGGAGTCAAGACCGATACGAGATCCGTTGAGATCAACATGGACATAAATCCCATGATCACAGGCTGCTTCATAAGGTTATTCAAGGACTTTGACGGAGAGAAGCTGATGGAGACACTGCGGCAATACCTTTCCGAAAACACGCTGTGAGCAGGCCGATCAAAAACCGATCACTCCGGCTTGCCGTATCTTGAAAGGTCCAGAAGGATCCTTCCTTCGGACTCCTCAAAGAGCGTCTTACGTATGTCCTGCGGATAGCTCTCGTTGCCCTTC
>JAFVFA010000077.1 GCA_017475725.1 Spirochaetales bacterium | reverse complement strand
GGCCACCATCCACAGCCGTTATGACAGAAGGGATCTGGTATCAGAGAAGCAGATGCTGAAGGACATCGATTATCTGACGGCCTTCACATCCTTCATGGCTGACTCGGTCGTCTGCCCGGTGAAGCGTGACATGCCGGAGTCCGTGAAGAAGGAGCTCGACATCTACATGTGCAGGAAGAGGAAGGACAGCTGAACACTGTCAACGCAGGACCACCCAGTGGCCGGTTTTCCTTGAGCCTTCCCTTCTGATCCTCCCATCCTCCTCAAGTCTCCTGATCTCCCTGTAGACCGAGGACTCGGAGACTCCCAGTCTCCGGGATGCCTCGAACCTGGTCATACATGGCTCCTCCCTGAGAAGTTCTATCAACGAAGACCCGGATTCCCCATTTGGTTGTGGATATACGGGTACAGGCCTCTCGAACGGGATGTTCACCCGTATGAAATTCGTTGAGAACCTGAAGATCTCCTTCGGATAGAACTTGAGTACCCTCCTGATCCCTGTACCCAGCCTTTCCGCCAGACCCAGATCCCTGAAGACCCTGATGAGTTCAGGGTTTACAGGCAGAGAATATCCGTTGAGGAAGTCCTCCTGGCTGAATCCTTCCGGCAGACCCCCGAAGGAGGAGATCTCAAACCGGTTTGAAAACTCCTCGAATGAGGGAAGACCATTCATGAAGTAGTTGTTATGCACCATTGCGTTCACAACAAGCTCCCTCATCGCTATGGCATTGAACCTGTCCCTGTCTATGCGACCCGTTGATGTGATCTGTGAGAATGTTGTGTTCCTGTTGTTCAGGAAGTCCAGAATGTCGGTGGTCGTCTTCAGGATAGATTGGTTCGAGAAGCTCTTGTGCTCGACAAGATCGAACACATCGTCACCGGAATATCTGGCATACTGGAATTGCAGCGAATTCTGGTCAGACAGAAGATACGCCAGATAGTTGAATTCCCCTGCCTCCGTGAACAGTTCAAGCTGGGTCAGGAAGTTGTCTCCTATCTCGTGGCCAGCCTCCACATAACGGTCCTTTAGGTACTTGAACGAGAGGTCCTGTTTCTGTGAACGCTTCGAGACCAGAGTTTCCCTGCTACGCTTCTTGAAAAGGTCCATTATCATGGCATCCGGCATCCTTTCAGTTGTGCTTCCGACTCTGAAGAAGCATCCTTCAGATGACATTCCGTTCCTTCTTATGAAGTAAGGGCGCTGATTTCCTCCGGACACTATGATCTGGATGCAGTTCCGCCCTTCTATGACAGGAGTGATGATCTCGAACAACCCTAACGTTGACGGTGATATGTTGTTCTTGAGGCGATCCTTGATCTCCTTTTGCTTGGAGTCCAACCCATCGATTCCCACAACGGTACCATCATCTGCAATTCCGATGAAGATCGATCCTCCGTGCGAGGAGTTGAGGAATGCGACGACCTCCTTCTCCAACTTGTCATTGAGCTTTTCCTTGAATTCCGTCATCTCGTTCTCGAACATGAAGCACCTCTTTGGTCCAGAGTAGCATGAAGCAATAAATGATGCAATAAAGAATCAATATTTAAAGCAATAAATGAAGCAATAAATAAAGGCTTTATGGAAAAGGCGTCGCCGCTCATTTCTATTGCACAGTCTCGAAGTGTATGTCGGAGAAGCGAGTTATCATTGCTGAAACGTCACTGAGGTTCTCGCGGCTCACAACCACAAGAATGTACAGGGCCTCCCAGAATGTGACCGTAGTGGCTATGTCCGCAACATATGTGCAGATGTCCTTAAGAATGGAATCACCCGGCCAAATGTGCTTCATTACAAGCATCCCGAAGAACAGCAGAACCCCTATGACAATCAGCCCTATGGCAGTCCGGTCATTGTGCTTTGAGACGGTGTTCCTTGCCTTGTATTCGAACAGCAGATTGTCGTTGTAGATGTCCTTGAGCTCCTGCTCAGTCATGCCTTTCATGTCCTTGAACTGCACAGTCAGGTCTATCTTATATCTGTTCGGGACATAGCCGAAAAGCTCACGCGTCAAACCTATGAAATCCTCGTTCAGCACTGGCTTCCTGACATTGTAGTTCCTGTCGAATATGTCATCTGGGCTATCAAAACATAGTCTTGCCTTTGCGACCTTGGATTCCTTGTCTATCTCAAAGAACTCGTCCTCTATGCTGACATACCTGTCCATCATGTTCAAATGCTTCAGCTTTCTTTTTCTCATGCAGGCATTCTCCTGCTCCCTCCAAGTGAATGTCAAGCTTGGTATTTTGGCTTTTCACAGTAAACCCCTTTGTTTCATGAGGGATTGCTGAAAATTTCACTGTACAATCCTACTTATAGACCCATTTACTGTGAAAGCCATTCAGCCACTCTAGCCTGATAAGCTACAGCACGGACCTCAATACAGCAATCCGAACATCCAAAGGGGGATTCTGTTTTTCCTTCCGGTCTCAGTATCGTCAATGGCAAGAAAACTGTTTGGAATATCCTTGATCTGATTGAAAGTTTTGTTTTTCCCGCCGATTTCAAACAGGAACGAGTCGTCTACAAGGAAATCGCCGCGTTGCGGATATGTGACTTTGTGTCCGGCGGATTTGAGTTGGTTGAGAAAGAAGGTTTCCCTTATGGTTCCGGTTTCTGGTCTACTCGTCAGCGAAAACATGAGATTCGTGTTGTCGCAGTAGATTTTATCGGGTTTGGACATATTCTTGAGGTTTGACTTTTCGGATGAAAGAAGATTCAGCAGGTTTGCCCTGTCAAGAAGATAGAGCATCTTCATTCCCAGATTCCTGTCGGTTTCCAGTTGGGCGAACAACTCCGACATGTTAGGAGTCTGCGGACAGCTTTGTGCAAGGATGTAGAGCATCTTCTTTATCTTGCGTACGGTTGAATAGTTGATCTTTTCAACGGCAGGGTAGTCCGTTTCAAGAATCTGGTTTGTTATCTGCGACAGCTTGATACTGTAACTACCCGTTGATTCCCTATAGAACGGATAATATCCGGACTGCAGATAGGTGTTGAAGGCTCTCAGTATTTTTGTTTTTCTGCAGAGTTCTTCAGACAGTTTTTCATGTTTGCTGATGAGTTCCTGAAGCGTCACAGCTTTGATGTCCGTAACAATTCCTTCGAAATTGAGGAATTCTCTGAACGAGAGACCCGGAAGCGTATAGGTAATCTGTCTTCGTGAAAGATCTGCTCCGGCCTTGTCTATCTTCAGCAAGGAGGAACCTGTGTAGACGATTTTCAATGTCCGGAATTCATCATAGATGTTCTTGACGACCTGTTGCCAATCCTTATTGTAATGGACTTCATCAAGAAAAACATGGGTCCCTCCGTTGTTGTAATGGAATTCCACAAGGTCTTTCAGGGAATGGGCCTCGAACCAGAGATTGTCCAGAGATACATACATGGCGGCATAGGGATTATCGGCAAAGGATTCCTTGATGTGTTGCAGAATCAGAGTTGTCTTTCCGGTTCCGCGGGAACCCAGTATGCCTATCAGTCTGTTGTTCCAGTCGATGGATTCAAGCAGGAATCTCTTTGTTTCCGTTGTTGTTTCACGGACAAGCCTTTCTGATGTTGCGTAGATCGTTTCATAATCCGATTGGGTCATTATGCTCTCCATTTAATGTTTTCAAACATTATAATAGCATAAAAAGAATGTTTGTAAACACTTTTTCGCAGGCTGATCGGGATCGAACCGACTACCTACTGAATGCCATTCAGCCACTCTAGCCAGGTGACCTAATGGATACCATATTTAGTGTCCGTATGTTCCATTAGAGTATATATCAAACACTATTAAATCCATATTTTCCCCGAGCGGTCGATTCATCCCGCTGCTAACAATGTTTTCCCATTACTATGGAAAAAATATATCTTTACTTCACAGCCTCAAATACCGCAATAATAAAACAACGGAGGGGAGCCAATGAGAAAAGTTCTTTCTATTCTGCTCGTATTATTCATGATCTTTGCATTCGTTGCCTGTGATCCCGAATCGGGAGACAGCTCAAGCACCAATCCGGAATCCGGAGATGATACCAAACCCGGCACAGAACCGGAACAGCCTACCTATCAAGTCGGCAAGGTGGGGCCTGCAGGCGGATACATCTTCTATGACAAGGGCAATGATGAGGGTGGTTGGAGATATCTTGAGGCTGCCCCTGCAGACCTGAGAGTCATCAACGGCGTCCCGACAGTTGATGCGACACCGGAGTTATATCAAAACGCCGCACCAGAAGACCAGTATGTCATTTTCGGTTATTACAGAACCACTCCCACAGGCGATGATGTGTTCCTCAACGGAACAACAACCTATAATGCTGAAAACTGTACGAAAACCGCAGTCGGAACAGGTAAAGCCAATACTCAGCTAATGATTGATGTTATGGGAGATACTGCATATGTGCATCCATCATACTCTGATAAGAAAGAAATCAAATCTGCAGAGTATGCAGCGAAACTGGTTGATCAGCTGACATACACCGTCAACGACAAGACGTTCGCCGACTGGTTCATTCCGAGTTTTGACGAAGTGCAGCTGATTTATCAGAACCTTTACCTGAAAAGCCTGGGAGGGTTCGGGGCATTTAGCTATGCTTCCTCCAGTGAGAACAGCAAACCAGATCAGGGCGCGGGAACACAAACGATGCTTATATGGTCATTCCTTCAAAACGATTGGGATGTCGTATTCAGGGGTAGTGCTGCTAGGGTTCGCCCTGTCAGAGCTTTCTGATTACAATCACATTTATTCACGGTTTGGTTGAACAAGCAAAAAAAGCGGACCCTTTTAGAGAGTCCGTCATTTTTGGAGCTGATCGGAATCGAACCGACTACCTACTGAATGCCATTCAGTCGCTCTAGCCAGGTGAGCTACAGCCCCAAGTGACTTTGATGATACGAAAATGCACCATCATTGTCAATAAATCTCAGACATTCTCAGTTATCCTTCGAATTCTGATCCATGTAGAAGTAACCGCCCTTGGCGAAGGCTCTCTTGCCCGCAATCTTCAGATACATGATGAACGATATCAGGACGTAGGCGCCTGTTATGGCTATGAACGGCCACACGTTGCCCTTGGCAGGCCAGTTGACCAGTGCAAGGATAGGCAGTGCAAAGACGAACATGACACCGGTGGAGTTGACGTATTCCTGGGCCACAGGGGTCTCGAACTCCGGATCAACAACCCTGAGAAGGGAGAGCGCCGTCGGAAGGGTTCCGTTGGCGGTTCCGAAGATCATCAGGAACCTCATGAACGAATAGTCTCCGAAAAGCCTGGAGCAGAACCACGGGGTCAGGAAGCATGTGATGAGGATTCCTATTGCAGTCAGGACGATGATCGGTACAAGGTACTGTCTGATTGCCGCGATCTCTATTGCTCCAAGGCAGGCTGCAACGGTGAAGTCAACCGCGATGCCATCAATCCTGTTGCAGGTCTGGTTGTCTATCACATGCTCTGCGTGGGCTGCTATAAGGACCTTGCGGACCACGATTGCACAGAGTGAGCTGAACACGAAGTTGATTCCCCAGAGCCCCTCTATGGCCTCAAGGACCTTTCCTCCGATGAATCTGGCCACAAGCCACTCAAGCCCTGCCAGAAGCAGGAAGCTTATCAGATAGGTGAACAGAATCAGGGCCAGATGCAGTGTGAACGTGTCCATGGACTCGCTTGCGGTGGTCTGGAAGCTGGATGCGACCCTCTCCTCCTTGGACCTGAAGAACCCGTTGCCAGCCTTGCGGTTCCTGAGCTTCTCAACATACTCTGCACTGAGCCAGCCCTTCTTGGCCGCACGGTTTATCAGGATCACTCCGACCACAGAACCGATTATGAAACCAATTGCGGCCATTGTCAGACCGACATCACTTGCATTGGCCACGTTGTAGGGGGCGCCCTCCCAGACCTGGGCCATCGACTGGGCCTGACCGGGTCCGAGCTCGAAGCCAAGGCAGAGGGTCAACCCTATAGCCACTCCGGAACCGGACAGGAACCGTCTGAGAAGCAGAACGGCCGCAAGAAGGCCAAGGCAGCACTGAAGCCCGTATTCTGCAAGAAGCGCCGTAACATTGGCCCAGATCGCACCCTTTCTCTGGGATTTCTCCTTCTTTGCAGGGATCCTCAGCTGCATGGCAATGAACGATACGTTCAGAAGATGGAACATCAGCTCCTCAAGGAAGTCCCTTCCGGAAGCCAGATTCAGGGCCTCTGCCGCATAGTTGTAGAACAGAAGGAGGAACAGCCCGCCTATCATCGGTGCCGGTATTAGGTATTTTCTCAGAAAACCAACCTTGGACCTCAGGGTCGAACCCAGCAGAAGTGCACAGGAAATGATGCACAGATGGATCACAATGGTGAAATCATGGGCACTATGGACATAGTTCATGCTCCAGCCTCCTTTTCCGCCTTCCTTGCGCTGAAAGCGTTGTAATATTCCTGGTATTTGAGTGAACAAGCTTCCGGTTTCAGTCTTATCCTGTAGAGATCATCGCCACAGAATAGCTCAATTGTCTGCTTTGCATTGAGAATCAATGATGTTACATCGGAAACAGGCAATCGATATTCCTTTTTGTCCCCATCATTGCACTTTACGAACAGGACTCCTGACTCAATGCGCACGGAGATGTCCTTCGACAGCACCTCCAGATCCCCTTCGTTGTTGAAATCGCCTTTCTGGAGAAGCACACCTGCCTCTTCCGGAAGGCCATCCAGCTTCCCTATCTCCGCAGCCTCCCAGCTGTGCCATTCGCACAGTCTGGTGAACGGGATGTCCACGGACGTAAGGTCATCCCTATCCGTCAGAACCGCCATTGCACCGCAACTGGAGCAGGTGATCCTGTTACCGGAGGTCCGCATGGTGTCTACGCCCCTGCAGCAGGGACACATGTACATAAGTCGCTGAAGACCCTCCGCCCTCCTGGGGCTGACATATGAGTAGTCCGCGGTCTCCTTCCACTCGTCGTTGGAGAAATGGAGGTATTCCCTCACCGTGCTCTGCAGTGTGTCAATGTCCATTGATGCTATCTGTTCAGGAGTGAGAACATGTTTCAACGAGATTGTGACATTACCCTTCCTCTTCTCGTCCGCCCACCTGGGCTGATAGGCGAAGCCTCCCTCTATGTGGGCGAAGATCACCTTGACCTTGTAGAGCCTGATCAGCTTGGCAAGGGGTCTGTAGTCGAACGGGACCATCTCGCCGTCCCAGGTCCTTGTCCCTTCCGGGAAAAGGCCCACGTTGTCACCGGACTTCAATGCCTTCTGGACCGTTCTGACCATGGAGACATCGCTCTTACCCTGCTGTTTGGGGATCGCCCTGCACCACTTCCCTATCACAAGGTTGAGGAACCTGGACTTGAAGAGGTATGCTCCGGCCACCCAACGGATATGGTGCGGCGCAACCGCGGAGACCATGACAGGATCCATTATGCCCACATGGTTCAGGATGTAAAGGAAGGGGCCGTCGTCCAGGTCAACACCGCAGGCGTTGTCAAGCCTGAGCTTGCCATGGGCTTTAAGCATCCTAGCATATGTGTTGCGTGCTATCCAAATGATCAGTGGAAACCTTGACCCCATCTTCGCTCCCTGGAACAATAAATTCTGTCGTTTTAGACAGATATTTATTACCCGTCATTTTCCCACAGTTTTCATCAAAATAAAAGCCATCCGAATTACTTTTTGTTGTAAAATAAATCAGAAGGAGTTTCACATGGTATTTGCAATAGTGATAGCGGTTGTTCTTGTCCTGCTCTGCGCGGTCGTCTACATGATTTCCAACAAGCTTGCTGACATAGTCGTGCATCCGCACGTCCATCCATACGATGAATCAAGGCAGATCGCCCTTGACCACGGCAGCCCGATAGACCCGTATTCCGTACTCGAGAACCACAGGATAGAGGAGTTCAGGTACAAGTCCGAGTTCGGCTACGAGCTCTATGGCCGCATAATCTACGCTGATGACAGCGTCAGTTTCGCGGACGGCAGACAGCGTGTCATAATCCTGTCACATGGATGGACAAGCAACCACGTCACAATGCTAACCTACGGGAAGATATACCAGGAGCTCGGCTTCACAGTGGTTGGTTTCGACCACAGATACCACGGCAAGAGCGACAGAAACGTGCACTGCACAATGGGTCTCTACGAGAGCAGGGACCTTGTGGGTCTGGCGAACTTCATAAAGGGGAAGTTCCCAGAGGACACAGTCATTGGCATCCAGGGCGAGTCCATGGGATCCGCCACCGCCATGATGGCAGCCCCGGACATCCCCTGGCTCTCATTCCTTGTAGAGGACTGCGGCTATGCCACAATGAGGGAGCAGATGAACGCCAGCGCCAGAAACAGCCATGTGACCCCATTCCCGTTCGTCAACGTGGGCGGATGGATAATGAAGCACAGATATGGTCTGGACATGGACAAGGTTGTTCCGAGGGACGCTGTGGCAAAGCTGGACATCCCCATGCTCTTCTGTCAGGGTGACAACGACACATTCGTTCCGACAAACATGATATACAAGGTCTACGAGGCCAAGAAGGACAAGAAGAGGATCCAGCTCTTCGAGGGTTCCAAGCATGCAGAGAGCATCTGGGACCATGCCGACCAGTACAGACAGGTTGTGAAGGACTTCCTGACAGAGTACAAACTGATCTGAACAAAATAAAAGTGGTCGCAAAACAGCAGAAAACGCATTTTTACGACCACCTGATAAACAAAAGTGGTCGTAAATTACCAGAAACCGTATTTTTACGACCACTATTATTATTGAGCTTACTTGTTGAAGTACTCGATTATGCTCTTTGCGGCAAGCTTACCGGCACCCATTGCGGAGATGACGGTTGCTGCACCTGTGACTGCATCACCACCGGCGTAGACGTTGGCTCTTGATGTGAGTCCGTCCTCGTTGACGATGATTCCACCGTGGGCGTTGACCTCGAGTCCCTTTGTTGTGGACTTGATCAGCGGGTTCGGTGAGGTTCCGATTGCGATTACGACTGCATCACAGTCGATGACGTACTCTGAACCCTCGACTGGGATAGGTCTTCTTCTGCCCTTTGCATCAGGCTCGCCAAGCTCCATCTTGATGACCTTGCATCCTGTGACGAAACCGTTTCTCTCGTCACGTGGATTGTCCGGGTTGTTGTATCCGATGATCTCGACAGGGTTCCTGAGCAGCTCGAACTGGATTCCCTCCTCCTCGGCATGCTCGACTTCCTCGCGTCTGGCAGGAAGCTCCTGCATTGAACGTCTGTAGACGATGTAGACCTTCTCGGCACCAAGTCTGAGAGCTGTTCTGGCAGCATCCATGGCCACGTGTCCGCCACCGACGACAACGACCTTTCCACCCTTCATGATAGGAGTGTCGCACTTGTCGCGGAAGGCCTTCATCAGGTTGCTTCTGGTAAGGAACTCGTTGGCTGAATAGACGCCCTTGAAGGCCTCGCCAGGAATGTTCATGAAGTTCGGGAGTCCTGCACCGGAACCGATGAAGACGGCCTCGTTGCCCTGCTCGAAAAGCTCATCGACAGTGAGGGTCTTTCCGATGACGGCGTTGGTGACGAACTCGACGCCGAGCTGCTTCAGGGTATCGACTTCCTTGGCCACGATTGCCTTCGGGAGTCTGAACTCAGGGATTCCGTAGACAAGAACTCCACCCTCTGTGTGCAGAGCCTCATAGACAGTGACCTCGAAACCGGCCTTGGCCAGGTCTCCGGCACATGTGAGTCCTGAAGGACCGGAACCGACGATTGCAACCCTGTGTCCGTTTGAGGCGACCTTCTTCGGAGCCTCATTTGAATTGGCGTTGTGCCAGTCGGCGACGAATCTCTCAAGACGTCCGATCCCTACAGGCTCGAACTTGATTCCGAGTGTGCACTTGCTCTCGCACTGGGTCTCCTGCGGGCAGACACGGCCGCAGACTGCATGCAGAGAGGAGGACTTGTTGATGACATGGTATGCACCCTCGATGTCATCCTGCTTCAGGCAGCTGATGAAATCAGGGATGGCGATGTTGACAGGGCAGCCCTGGACACATGGCCTGTTCTTGCAGTTCAGGCATCTCTTTGCCTCTGCGATAGCGACCTCGTGTGTGTATCCGAGAGCGACCTCACTGAAGTTATGGGCACGGACCTGTGGGTCCTGGACCGGCATTTCATGTTTCTTTGGATCAAGTGGCATTTCGTTCTTCCTCCTCAAGCGTTCTTAAAGAGATTGCAGGTCTCTTCGTGGGCCTTTCTCTCGAACGGGAAGTACATTCTTGCACGAGACATTGCCTCATCGAAATCAACTTCATAACCGTTGAAGTCCGGTCCGTCGACACATGCGAACTTTGTGACGCGCTTGCCATCCTCGACCAGGGTGAGTCTGCATCCGCCGCACATGCCTGTTCCGTCGATCATGATCGGGTTCATGGACACTGTGACAGGGACGTTGAACGGCTTGGCTGTGAGAGTGACGAACTTCATCATGATGACCGGTCCGATTGTGATGATCTCATCAAAGTGGCGACCTGCCTCGAGCAGCTCCTTGAGAGGGACTGTGACGTTGCCGTGGCGGGCATAGGAACCGTCATCGGTCATGACGATCAGCTCCTTGGAGGCTGCGCGGAACTCGTCCTCAAGAATGAGAAGGTCCTTGTTCCTGAATCCGATGATGCTTGTGACCTCTGTTCCCTGTGCGGCGAAAGCCTGTGCGACAGGAAGTGCGATTGCGCATCCGACACCACCGCCGACGATGCAGACGCTCTTCTTGCCTTCGATTTCAGTCGGCTTTCCGAGTGGACCTGCGAAGTCCTGGATTGACTCGCCTTCCTTCTTGTGGTTGAGCTTCTCTGTTGTTGCTCCTACGACCTGGAAGATGATCTTGACAGCTCCGGTCTCCTTGTTGGATCCGGCGATTGTGAGAGGGATTCTCTCTCCATCCTCGTCAACCCTGAGGATGATGAACTGTCCGGCTTTGGCCTTTGCGGCCACGAGCGGTGCCTCAATCTCCATCTGTGTTACAGTTGGGTTAAGCTCCTTTCTGCTGAGAATTTTGTACATATCAAAACCCCTTAAAAAGTATTTCCTTTGTTAAACGGCGAAATCATCCGAAAGACCCTTCGGTCCAGGATGAATCCACCGTAGAGAATACCCAAATATGTCCATTCAAGTCAATTATTTATATTCTGCAGAATCGAAATCGGCCATGTGTTTTGTGATAATATCGCCGATTTTGTGAATGTTGTCACAACAATTTGCCGCAATCACAGGACTTGGCGCATCAAGGACAAGTTCATCTGAAAGATGCACATTACCTTTGTCCAACGTCATCGTGCAGACCACTCCGCCCGCCTCGCGCAGGATCACCGTAGCAGCCGCGAAGTCCCATGGGAACAGCCTGAGCTCGAAGAACGAGTCGACCCTGCCGGCAGCCAGATAGCACATCTCAAGCGAGGCGACGCCGAATCTTCTGAAATCGGCTATCTGCATGTAGGCATCAAGGAGTATGTCGCTGCAGATCTTGGCATAGCTCTTCCTGTAGAGGCTCATGGCCGTGCAGAGTATAGAATGCTCAAAATCCTTTCTGGATACCGAGATCCTCTTTCCGTTAAGGTATGCGCCGTTGCCCTTCGTGGCCCAGAACATGTCCTTCAGGTCAGGGTTGTAGACAACGCCAAGGACAAGCTCCTTGCCGACTCTGAGGGCTACGGAGATGCCTGACTGCTGCATTCCGCGGGCAAAGTTGGTGGTCCCGTCGATCGGGTCCACAATCCAGCAGATCTCCTTGGAGGTGTCCTGCTGATGGTTCTCCTCCCCCTGGAAACCCGAGCCGGGCACAAGGTCAAGAAGCGCCTTCTGCAGGTAGTCCTGCACTGCGACATCGGCAGATGTCACTATGTTCCAGGACTCGCCTTCCTTCTCTGTGACCGAAAACGAATCCACCTGAGTGAACTTTGCGGAGGCAAGGACTATATCCCTGACCTGCTTTGCAAGAGTCTCCAAATCAATCCTCTTATCCATCATGCTTTCTCCTTTGGAATGATGCTGATTACAAATCTTACCAGATAATCCTTCGATGCGTCATAGCAATGTTCGTCCAGCGTGTAAGGACCGCAGCTTCCAGTGCCGATCCCCTGCTGGAGGGCATTGATTGTGACGTAGGTACCTGTGCATTTCTCGTCCTCCCGATGTCTCATGCCTATGAGCTCCCTGTCCGAGTACGGTTTCACGGAGAGTTCGAAAGGTCTGTCCACAGCGTCGAATCTGACTGTCCTCTCTCCGTCCGAGACCTCGACCCAACGGGTGTCGCACCGGTTCCCGCTCTCCTGGGGCCTCAGGTTAGGCTCGGTCATGTCTCCGACCTTGCAGATGCACTCCTCCACCGGGAACTGGTCCTTCATGTCCAGGTAGGACTCGCCGCAGCGGCCCAGGTAATGCACATCCTGGAAGGAGGCGTCCAGCCTGAACGCCTTGCCGAAGCGAGGCAGCTTTCCTCTGGCCTTCAGCGGGTGTATCAAAGACGTGACAAGCACACCCTCCCTTCCGTCGGCAAGGGTGCAACCCTCGTACATGTCGGTGCAGAGGAAGGTCTTCCTTGCATCCTTTATGGCCCATTCCGCAACGGCCCTCTCCTGCGTCTGCCTGCAGCCCAGCAGGGTGGACTTCTCCTTGTACCAGGCACGCATAGGGCGTCTGACGAAGTTTATGCTGTCGTTGTCAGTCTCCGCTCTGAACAGGATGGTGTACGGATCCGACGGTCCCATCTTCCCGCAGCCGGTCTCCATTGCAGGGTTCCCATCCTTGACGGAGAACCATGCCGGAAGCTCCGGCCTCCTCTGGATCTGCGCCTCCGTCATGACATCCTCGCTCAGGCATATCTGCTCTGTGGAGACCAGCCGTCCCTGGCTGTCAAAGGTGTCCGCAGTCAGGAAGCAGTCACCGGAGACATCGCCAAGATCGAAGCTTACGACCTCTTTGGAAAGCGGGCCCGCCGATGGCCTGAAATCGAAGGAGACTCCGTTTGTGACGTTGATTCTCATCAGAAAGTCGCTTCCGGAGGTGAAGGCAGTGGTGTTGAAGACCTCGAACTTGGAGCCCTCGATCCGTGCAATGCGGATTGGGCGGTAGGCATGACGGACGATCCACGCCCCTGTGGAGGGTGTGCGGTCCGGATAGAAGATGCCGTCGCAGCAGAAGTTCCCGTCGTGGATCCACTCGCCGTGGTCACCACCGTAGGTGTAGGAGCCGTCCTCATGCAGAACGGCATGGTCGTTCATCTCCCAGACGCAGCCTCCGATCAGCCCGTCGTAGCTGTAGATCTCCTTCCAGTAGCCCTCAATGTTGCCGGGTCCCACTCCCATTGCATGTGCATACTCGCACATGAAGTACGGGCGGTCCATGAACTGTCTGGTCTTACAGACGCCCTCTCCTATCTCGTGGAGCTCCTTCACAGGAGGATACATGCGAGAGGCTATGTCGTATGCCTTGCGCCTGGTGTAGATCTCGCTCTCGTAGTGCACCGGGATGTCCGAAACGCTCTTGAAGTAGTTGTACGTGGCGTCCGTGTTGCATCCGCCGCCGCTCTCGTTGCCCAGACTCCACATGACTATCGGCGTTGCAAGCAGCTTGTCGCGCAGGTAGTGCCTGGTCGTGCGGCTCAGATAGTGCTCTCTCCAGCGGCTGTCGTTTGAGATCCGGTTGTACGATGGCGGAAGCTTCATGGCGAACACCCCGTGGGTCTCTATGTCCACCTCATCCACTATGTAGATTCCAAGCTCCGCCGCAAGCTCTATCAGAAGCGGGTCCGGAGCATAGTGCGATGTCCTTACGGTGTCTATGTTGAAGGCTTTGCAGACCCTGAGGTCCCTCTCTATCTCCTTTGCCGTCATGCAGTAGCCGTTTCCGGCATCCGTGTCATGGTGGTTCACGCCCTTGAACTTTATCCTGTGGTCGTTCAGCAGGTAGAGATTGCCCTTCACGTCAATGTGCTTGAAGCCCACCCGCTGATGGGTGCAGCTGTGGGTGGTCTCTATGTACAGGTCATATAGGACGGGGCTCTCTGCGCTCCACTCGACCACATCCAGGTCCTGGAAGCATACCTTGGCCTCCCCTTCAACGGATCTGGCCTCAAGGCTCTGGCCTATGCCGTTGCCCTCCAGGGTGAATCTGACCACGCAGTTGTCCGCAATGTGGACAGCGACATCCGCACAGTAGACCTCACCCATGCATCTTGTCTTGAAATCAATGTCCCAAAGGTCATCAGCATCTGATATTCTCAGCAGAACATCACGGAATATGCCATTGTTTCTGAACATGTCCTGGCACTCAAGGTAGGTTCCGTTGCACCAGCGGCGCACAACACAGACCATCTCGTTGCGACCTTTTTGGACATATGGGGTCAGATCGAACTCGGCGGTGTTGTGGGACTCCTCTGAATAGCCCACGAACCTGCCGTTCACATGGACCTCTATGCAGCTGCAGACCCCAAGGAATGAGATCACGTAACTCTTGGATGCATCCTCCACATCAAAGAACGTCCTGTACAGACCGACATGGTTCATCTCGTCCGCAGGGGCCGTCTTGAAGCCGTCCATCGCACTGAAATACCTGCCTACGGGCTCTGTGGTGGGGATGTTCGGTGGGTTGTAGGCGAACGGATATCGCACGTTCAGATACATGGGGTGCGAATATCCGCGGTACTGCCAGACAGAAGGCACGTCGATCCTGTCGAACTGGATGCCGTCGGTGTCCAGTGCCAGAGGCAGGTCCTTCGGGTCGTTGTAGTACTTGAAGTCCCATTCCCCGTTCAGGCATCTGACCAGTGATGACCTGTAGCGCTTCTCCGTGAGGGGGATGCCCTCCTGCTCCGCCCTTGATGCGTAGGGGATGAAGTAGCTTCTTCCCGGAAGCCTGTTGACGTCTATTGTGTTGAAATCACTGTAGTATTGGCTCTGTAGATTGTATTTCATGCCGCTTTCCATATTTCCGTTTAGTAACAAAAACGATACCGTGCCTATCATAATGCATTCCATGATCAGAATCCACTCCGAAAGCATCCTGTTGTTCAAATGTCATGATTCGGACACATTCGCACACATTCGCACACATTTCATTGACTTGTGTCCGAATGGGGTCGAAAAATAATGCCGCATCAGCGGCAAACACTGTTTTTCTTTGCGCCATTAATGGGTTATACTTCCACTATGAGCTACGCAGACAGAGTTTTCATCGCAAACGTGAAGGACATACTTGAGAACGGGTTCTCAGATGAGAACCTTCCCGTCAGACCGCACTGGGAGGACGGCACCCCCGCCCACACCATAAAGAAGTTCGGGATC
>JAFVFA010000076.1 GCA_017475725.1 Spirochaetales bacterium | reverse complement strand
CGAAATCAGGTGAGCAACAATGATTGCACAGACTGCAAGAAACGCAGTATTCGGAAGCCTTTGGAAATACACATCGAACACAGGGGCCATCATATGGGTGGACTCTCCGAAATCACCCTTCAGAAATCCCAGCATGTACTTCCCGTACCTGTAGAATACAGACCGGTCATAACCGTACTCATGCTCCAGTCGCGCAAGAACTGCGGGATCCGCCTCATCTGCATAGAGAACGTCTATCTCATTGCCAGGTGCAAGATCTATTGCAATGAAGATCAGAAGCGACACTCCTATCAGCACGGGTATGAGCATGAGAAGTCTTTTGAGAATATAACGAATCATAATCTCTCCTGAATACGAAAGTGTTCGCAACGGCCGAAGCCGCTGCGAACAGTGATCAACAACAAATCAGAACTCAAAGAGCTGCACAGGCGTATGTGAAGTCGTTCACACCACTTCCCCAGATGACGCCGGTGACACCATTTCTGATACCCTGGTAGATGACTGAGTAGAACAGCGGAAGATAGTAGGCCTGCTCGTGGTTGATTGTCTGAACCTCAGCATAGAGGGCCTTTCTTGCAGTATCGTCCGTCTCTGCTGCAGCAGCATTGATCAGCTCCACGAGCCTGTCGTTATGGATGTTTGCCTTGTTGACGTTCGATGCCGTGTAAGGCTGGCGAGCATCATCACCGTTCATTGCCCAACCATAGGAGAACACGACGGCCTCATGTGTCGGATTGTCATACTTTGTCATTGATGAGAGTGTTGCAGCCTCGACAGGATCGACGATGATGTTGATGCCGGCCTTTCTGGCCTGCTCCTGGATGACCAGAAGGGCGTTGAGGTCTCTTGCCTTGGAGACTCTGACGATTACATCAATGTCCCTGTAGTTGGTCTTTGCAAGATATTCAGCGGCCTTTGCATAATCCTGACCATAGTCGCCGAAGCCCTCATAGTGTCCGTAGGTTCCCTTGCCCCAGTTAGTGACTGCAGGGGTTCCGGCACCGTTGCAGGCTGCAAGGATGATCTCCTCCTTGTTGAGGCAGTGTGCAAGGGCAAGTCTGAAGTTCTGGTCGGATCCTGCACCTGAAGAGGTGTTGAATGCGAAGTAGATGCATGTGTTGGCGGCAATCGTCGTCAGCTGGACGTTCGGATCAGCCTCTGCGATGGCGGCTTCGTCCTCAAGGATGCGGAGACAGATGTCAATCTCTCCGTTCTGCAGTGCGATGAGTCTTGCTGAAGCTTCCGGATAGTACTTGAGGGTGATTGTCTCTGTGACAGGGATCTGTGCCCAGTAGTTCATGTTTCTGGTCAGTGTATAGTGGTCGCCTGCAACGAATTCCTTGACGATCCATGCACCTGTTGTGACTCTGTAGCCCTCCTCCTTCTCATAGGCACCGTTCTGGAGAATGACCATGCCAAAGTAGGACACGACATTGAGGAAGTCAAGGTTCGGCTGCGTGAGATGGAAGCGGACTGTGTAGTCATCGACGATCTCCACGCTCTCAAGGGTTGCAAGCTGGGATGACATCGATGTTGCATTGTCCCTTGCGTACTCATATGTGTATTTGACATCGGCTGCGGTGAACTGGGTTCCATCAGTCCACTTGACGTCATTGCGGAGCTTGCACTCAAGAGTCTGTAGATCAATCCAGGACCAGCTGGTTGCAAGTTCAGGCTCGAAAGTGCCCTCTGTCTCGTTCAGGTTGATCAACCTGTCGAAACATGGCATGTCATAGTCTGCTGCAGCCGCACTGTTTGTTCCGTATGGGTCAAGTGTGACAAGCATTGAATCGACGCCGATGACGATGTCCTTCTTGTACTTTGTCTTGCCGGAGAAATCGACATTGCCGGTTCCGACCTGGACTTCCTGGATGTCATCATAGTTCGTTGTTGTCGGAGCTTCTGATGCGCCACTTGCGAAAGCGGCGAATGCAATCAGCGCGATCAACAGGATAGCTAGTGTTTTCCTCATTTTCTTCTCTCCTTTTTTGAAAAAACGATTTCCTTCCCATCTCCGGTCATATACAGACAGGATATACCGGGTTCCCGTTGTTATAGACCTGAATGATTGACCTCGCACATATCAGGCCTCCGTTATATGCTGTTTCCTCAGTGCTTGCGGCAGCATGGGGAGCAACAACAGTGCAATCGGTGAGCTGAAGGATCTTGTCATCCGCCTGGACCGGTTCGTTCTCGAACACATCAAGACCAGCGGCAAGAAGCTTTCCCCTGCTCAACGCATCATACAGGGCGTTCTCATCAACAAGTGAGCCTCTGGCGGTGTTGATCAGGACAGCCCCGTTCTTCATTCTCGATATTGTATCCTTACAGATGATGTGCCTTGTCTCCGGAGTGCTTGGAAGATGGAGTGACAGAATGTCGCTCTCTGCCAGAATCTCATCGAAGGTTGCGCATCTGACGTTCAACTCTGCGGCAGCATCCCTGTCCATGTACGGATCGTAGGCCAGGACATTGGCGTCAAAACCGGAGAGAAGCTTGGCCAGCCTCTTTCCGATTCTGCCGAACCCCACGATTCCCACCGTCTTCCCGGATATCTCCCTCATTGGAAGTCTGGTCCAGCAGGCCTGTCTGGCAATCCCGTCATGCTGTGGTATGTGCCTGTAGCAGGACAGCATCAGACCCAATGCG
Organism: Spirochaetales bacterium; assembly: GCA_017475725.1. Lineage (GTDB taxonomy): Bacteria > Spirochaetota > Spirochaetia > Sphaerochaetales > Sphaerochaetaceae > UBA9732. Next base: position 4,050 of record JAFVFA010000076.1, on the reverse strand, counting down.
AATTCGGCGACGGCATTGTAGTTCGCGATGACTCCGACCTTGATGCCCTTCTCTGCCATCTTCTTCAGGTCGAAGTTATCTGTACCGACGCCGAACCTGATCACCGTCTTCAGATTCTTTGCAGCATCGAGGATCTCCTCGTCGTACTCCTCCGTCCCCGCTATCACAGCAAAGGCATCTTTCACCATCGCCTTGAAATCCTCTTTTGAAAGGGCTTTTCCCGTCTCATTGCAGACAAGGTCGAATCCCGCATCGATGAGCATTCTCCTCACCTCTGGGGTGATGTTCTGGGCCTGTGTCTTGAATGGGATGGCTACAATGGGTCTCATTGATTCTCCTCTACAAGGGAGACGAAGCTCCCTGTCGCCTCAGTGATCCTGTTCCACTCTCCCCCAAGAATCCATTCCTTGCGGAACAGGCAGCTTGCAACTCCCGTACCAACCGCGCCGGCTTTAAGATAGTCGGCGATATCCTTCTCCCCCACACCGCCTACGGCCAGAAGCCTGAGCTGGCTCAAAGGTGCAAGGACAGTCTTGAAATAGGATGGACCGAAGAGATTGGCAGGGAACACCTTGACGAAATCAGCGCCGATGTCATGGGCATGCTTCATCTCCGAAGGTGTGAGAGCACCAGGAATGGAGACCATTCCGAGCTTGACCGTCTCTTTGATCACATCATCATTGGTGTCAGGGGAGATGATGAAGGTGGCTCCGGCCTCATGTGCCTTTCTGACCATCTCAACCGATGTAACAGTACCTGCGCCGAACTCCATCTCCGAGCCTAGGGTCTCCTTGAGGACTCTGATCTTCTGAGCTGTGGCCTCAACCTGTTCGGAACCCGTCTGGGGGAAGGTCACCTCCATAATGTCGACTCCACCCTTGTGAAGGGCCTTCGCCAGTTCAACGCACTGCTCGATGGTGTAGCCCCTGACAATGGCTATCACTTTTTTCTCAAGAATCCTCTCTATGACTTCAGTTTTATTCATAATCACCTGCTCCAGTTATATTCTGTCACAGGTCCGAGCGAAAAAGAAATATTAAGTTGAGTATGTTTTCATAACACGGAAGTTATGCCTTTTCATCTGACGAAAGGCAATGGGAAGCTCTACCGGTTCAGTGCGGTCTATATCCTGTTGAGCGTCTTGAAGAACCTTTCCGTTGCAACCATGGGACCGAACAGCGGAAGGCCCAGTGTGTTCCATCCGAACATATGCCAAAACGAGGTATATGGACCTTCAATGCCAAGAGAGATCGCTTTTGCCTTGAGTTTTTCTGCAATCCTGCCCATCCAGACTATCGGATAGACAAAAAGCGTGAAGACTCCAATCAGGTAAGCCACCCAATACCGTTGGGTTCTCTCTCCAAGGATCTCATCGATCTCCTGCTGAAGCCCAAGCGGCATGGTGATCAGAAAGAACAGCCCCGCGGTGAAGAAGTCTATGAACCCAAGAAGAAAGCCCTTCCTGTTGGTGTGTCTGAATCTCATGGCGCTCTCCTACCTTCAAGAAGACTCAGAACCTGTGCCCTGTCCTTGAGTGCCGTGCAGGCGCCTACTGCGGTGGTGCAGATTGCCCCACAGGCATTGGCGAATTTCAAGGACTGCTCGATGCCTGTGCCTTTGAGGATTTCAGAGACGAAGCCCGCCATGAAGTTGTCCCCTGCTCCAGTGGAGTCAACAGCATTGACCTCGAAGGCCGGAACCATCATCCGGACATCCGAATTTCTGAACAGACAACCTTTGTCTCCGAGCTTGACAATGACATTCCTCACCCCGTGATCAAGAAAGACCTGCGCCATCTCTTCAGGGTCGGTTAGCCCTGTCAGGAACCGCGCCTCGTCCTCGTTTGGTGTGATGTAGTCTATTGAAGGCAATGCATCCCTGAAGTCGGAGAGAGACAGCTTCCTGAAATTCGGAATCTTTGTATCCGCGAACACAAGACAACCATTGCCCTTAGCAAGTCCCACAGTCTCCAGGACGGTGTCTGGATCATCGAACGGAGACCTGAAAAGAGAGCCGAGCACCACCGCCTTTGCACTCGAGATGGCCTCCCTGCTGTCCTGCGGTCTGAAACCTGATGAATGTGCCTTGCACGTGACGGACTTGCGAGTCCCGTCATCATTGACGAACATGGTTGTCACCGGTGTGCTGTGCCCGTTAGGCCTTGCAATCATAGAGGTCTCCACCCCGGCATCCCTGAGAATCTCTGTGACCAGCTTTCCGGCCGTGTCGTTCCCCAAGGCACACAGTATACCTGCCTTCAGACCGAGCTTAGCTGCTGTGACGGACTCGTTCACGGCCTCGCCTCCCGCATTCAGCGTGCATGACGATGCCCTGTATCCCGATGCAGAGACAGGATTGGGGTCGAAACCCTTGATTATCGAATCAACCAATGCCATGCCGATGCAGAGGACATCATATCGGTATTCTCTATCCATACCCGCTATTCTATGGCTTTACAGTGGGAATGAACATAAGGAAAGATCGCCTAAAAAGTCACTTTCCTACAATTCCAGTGACAATTCGGACCTCTGATGCTATTTTGAGAGCAGTTGGAGGTTAACCGGAGATGGACAACAAGAAGTTCGGGAACTTCATCCGCGAGAAGAGGATGGAGAAAGGTCTGAAGCAGCGTGAGCTTGCAGATCTTCTGTTTGTTACAGAATCGGCGGTATCAAAGTGGGAGAACGGCAAAAGCTATCCTGACATCACAATGATTCCCAACATCTGCAGAACCCTTGGAGTCTCCGAGAAGGAGCTCATAGATGGGGCCACTGACACCGAATACAGGAGGATGAGGCGAGAATCCGCCCTATACCGGAGAATCAGCGAGACCTGGTTCTGGGCCTTGACGATATCCTATGCGACAGCCCTTGTCATCTGCATCATCTGCGACATCGCAGTAAACCACAGACTTTCATTCTCCATCGTCGTTTTCGGAAGTCTGGTTGTGGCCTACTCCTTTGCCCCGACCTGGACACGCTTTACGGAGAAGCACAAACTTGCACTCTTTGCAGGAAGCTCATACCTTTCAATCTGCCTTCTGTTCGCCATTTGCTGTTTCATGTACAAAGGGTCATGGTTCTCGATTGCCTCATCTGCGTTGTTGCTTGGCTACCTGGCCTTCTTCGGGCCTTTCCTTCTGCGACGCTACGTTCCAGAGCGGTTAAGGAAGTTCAATGCTCTTCTGTACTTCGCCTCTGTGCTCACGGGACTTCTTCTGATGCTTCTCACAATAAGGGCAAACGTCAGATTCCCCTATTTCAAGGCCTTGGCAATATCTCTATATGCATTCATTCCCTTCTTCGTCACAGCCATTGTGCACATCTTTTACATAAGCAAGCTTCTGAAGGTCTCTGTCGATGTCCTTGCCTTCGGCATATTCGGATACAGGGTCCAGGCTGTGGCAAGCAAACTGTTCAATGGCGGAGCAAATGACTATTACAAAGTCAATTTCAGAGACTGGGGCAACTGTGCAAACGGCAACATACAGATAATCTGGCTGGTGTCATCGATCGTCATCGCACTTGCACTTGCAGGCATCTACTTTGCAAGACGCAAAAGGCATTGAAGGCTTATGGTGTAGATACATAAGGGCAAAAAATAATCGCCGCTAGCTTCCAACCTTCGGCGATTACATCAAACTAGACAATTGGCAGGCTGACCGCTTCGGGTAGCCTTTCATTTACAATTCAATAATAAACATCAAGTTGACTGATTGTCAACTTTACCGGTAGTCCGGCTCAGGCCGCCTCCGCTGCAGAACCCTACGCCGACTCGGCTTCTGCCTGACGCTCCGGTTCAAGTCCAGTACCATGGCCCCAGCAATGCAAAAAGGGAACCCTCTCGGATTCCCTTTTCGCCTTGTGTTTAATCTTTGTCTTTAATACAACTAGCAAGAATAAATGACTCAGCCATCATGATGTCTGAGTTGTTTTGACGTCTAATAATTGAATCGCTTGTATTCGAGGACTTTCAGATAGTTTTTCCTCAATGTCCTTTCGTCTGTGAAAAACAATTTTTCCGAATCTGACAGTTCATGCTTCTTGTCTT
>JAFVFA010000001.1 GCA_017475725.1 Spirochaetales bacterium | reverse complement strand
CACCCGCCTTGAGCTGGAGCCTTCTGGCCTCGCTCACGTGGACGGTGAGAGTGTCCTTGATCATCGAGAACATGGGGAAAAGAGTTAGATAGCCCAGAACGACAAGCATGACAACCAGAATGATGTTGTGCGGTTTCTTGAAGTAGGACTTGAACTTGAAAGCTATTTTCATATCGGATTCTTGTTACGAAATGACAACATGGCTGCCGGAATCGGCAGCCATGTTCCTGAAGCGGGTCTATTACAGGATTGAGACGATGAACTGCTCAACCTCGTATCTGTGTGCTGCAAGGAAGTCAGGATCCTCGATGACAAGTGTCTTCTCCCAGTCAGCGATTGTGAGGGTATCCTCTGAGCTGCCGAGAATCGGGCTGTTGTCTCCGAGAGTGTCCATCGGCTCCCATCCCTCCTCCGTGTATGCGAACTCCATGAAGAGCTTGGCTGCATTCGGATGGGCACAGACTGATGTGAGAGCTGTGTAGATCGGATACATGAATCCGTTGAAAGGAACCATGTCATAGTCGACCTCAAGTGCAAGGTCCTTTTCAGCTGCTGTTCTGAGCTTGTTGATTGTGAAGAGACCCATGAGCTGCTGCTCCTGTCCCTTTGCGCCGACAGCCTCGCAGATCTTCGAGTCGGATGAGCCGAGGACGGAGTTTGCAAGGAGCATCTTGATGAACTCGTAACCTGCATTCGGGGTTGTGAGGACAAGATCCTTTCCGTATAGGTCCTTGTATGCCTGTGCGAGCTTTGCTGCCCATTCGTCAGAGGTGAGCATGACGAAGAAGTTCATTCCGACGCTCTCCTTCTGAGGGTCCTTGTACTGGACTCTGCCCTTCCACTCAGGCTCTGTCAGCTGCCAGACGTTGGAGACGTTGGCGTCACCCTTCTCGTTGTTGAAGATGAAGGCCTTGATGTTGAGGTCATATACGAGTGGGTCTGCATACTGGGCTGGAATCTCTGCGGCGACTGCGGCAGGGACGTACTTTGTGACATATCCTGTGTCGAAAAGCTCTGTGAGGACTCTTCCGGAATCCTGGGCGAAGATGATGTCTGCACCCTGTCCGGCCTTTGCCTCGGCTGTGACCTTTGTGATCATCTCAGAGTCACTGAGCTGTGTGACCTCTGTCTTGATTCCGTACTTTGCCTCAAAGGCTGCTCCGACCTGGGAACCTCTTGAGGTGAATGTGTAGACTGTGAGGCTTCCCTCTGCCTGTGCTGCAGCGACAAGCTCCTCATGTGTCATCTCCTTCTCTACCGGGGCGGCCTGCTGAGCCTCCGGAGCACCACTGGCAAAAACGCATCCGGCGATGAGAGCCAGAATGGTGAACAATGCAACGATTTTCTTCATGGCAAATCTCCTTGATTTGATTTTCGTGTATGTACATTGTGAATCCACTTTTGCCGTCTGTCAAACTTTTTTTGAAATTTTTTCATATTTTTTTCGATTTTACTTGCGAAAACCCCAAAACTGGTCGTACAATCTAAGCGATTCATGAAAAAAGTTTCACAAAAACATGCCTGAGCACGTTTGAAGCGACATTTTATCCGAGGTGTTTTGGATGGCAACAATGGAAGCCATGTTGGACAAGAGCCTGAGTTCAAGGAAGGCCCAGGAGAAGAAGGTAATGGACTATCTCCGCGCCAACGAGGATTCCGTGATGGACCTATCCATATCCCAGATAGCCGAGGGCGCAGGAGTCAGCTCCCCCACAGTAGTAAGGTTCTGCAAGTCCCTTGGGTTCGAGGGGCTCAAGGACTTCAAGATAAACTTCCAGGCAGAGACCAGAAAGACCAGAAAGATAAGCGAGCCCATAACATGGGACAGCACAGAGTCGGAGATGGTTGACCTCATGAGGGAGAAGTCCGTATTCGCCGTCCAGAGCCTGTTCTCCACCGACAACATGGAGGCCTCAACCAGAATGGCCGAGGCCATAGTGGAGGCGGACAACATAGAGGTCATAGGAATGGGAGGCTCCGCAATAATTGCGGAGTACCTGTTCAAGGAGCTTCTGAGGTATGGGAAGAAGGCAAGCCTGCTCAACGACCCGTACATGATGGTCCACAACACCGTAGGCCGTTCGGAAAGGGACATCTGCATAGCCGTTTCCTGCTCAGGAACGAACAACGATGTCCTGACAGCCGTATCAAGGGCAAAAAAAGAAGGAAAAAGGATATATTCAATCACGAATAACGAGGATTCTACCCTGGCAGAGATGTCGGAGACCCACATAAGGTCATGCACGGTGACGGGATTCATGGATGAAGGGAACGTCTTCTCCAGACTGTCGCAGTTCACAGCTGTGAACATGATCACGCTGAAGACCGCACTGATGCTGGGAAGAAGCAGCGAGGAATACAAGCAGAGCTTCAACGAGAGCTCGAACTACCATAACTTCACATCGGGAGACAAAGATGTACACTGATATCAGAACAATTCTCAGGGATGCCGCAGAGAAGAACTACGGGGTCATCGCAACAAGCGCAATAAACATGGAGACTGCAAGGGGAATCGTCGCAGCCGCAACGGAGAAGAACGCTCCGATCATCTTCCTCCTTGGTCAGAACATGATGAGGACCCACGCCAAGGCGGAGCTCATGATCCCGATGATCAGGAAGCTGGCCGAGTACACCCCGGTGCCGATTGCAACCTGCCTTGACCACGGCAGCGATCCGGAGAGGATCATGTACGCATTCCGCAACGGGTTCTCGTCCATAATGTACGACGGTTCCCTCTACGGCATGGAGGAGAACATGAGGAAGACCAAGGAGTATGCGGATCTCTGCCACCAGTTCAACATGGGCATTGAAGGTGAGCTCGGTCATGTAGGGATCGCCGCTCAGGGTGACAATCTCAAGACGGACTGCTACACAGACCCGAAGGATGCCGCGGACTTCGCGAAGTTCACAGGCGTCGATTGTCTTGCAATCGCCGTTGGAACCGCACATGGGGAGTATCCGAAAGGATTGATTCCGCACATCAACTTCGACCGCATCAGAGAGTGCAAGGCAGCCACAGGCGGAATGCCGATTGCACTGCACGGCGGTTCGGGTGCAGGTGACGAGAACATCCTTCAGGCTGTCAAGGCGGGAATCAACAAGATCAACGTGGTCACCGATGTGTTCAACGCAAGCAGAGACTATCTGACCAGGACGCTGGCAGAGAACCCCAAGATCGGGTACATCGATCTCATGAGCGGGATGGAGATGGCGGCAAAGCACTTCATCTCACATTGGATCGACCTTTCCGGCTCCGAGGGCAAGGCCGACAACTTCCGTCAGGCCAACAACATCTCCCTCCTTGCAAAGAAGGAGACTGTCGGCCTTTCGGAGTAATCCGAAATATAATAAAGGGGTTGCAGCGGTGCAGCCCCTTTTCATTTTTCCGATGCGGAACGGAACCGGATGGTCAGGACATTCAGTCCCAGCAAGTCACGAAATCATATTCTTTATCGCCTTTTCATTGTTCCTGGCAAAATCACTCAGCTCATAGGATCTTATGCGCTGATTCACCATCAGCGGTATCACAAAGCCATTTTTCACCAACGCCGACAATCTGTTTATCACTGTTCTGTTCGTCACACCGATTTCACGGCTGACTTCGATTGGTGTAAACTCGCCTCTATGTTCCCTCATCAAAAACAGAAGCAGTTCCTTCTCCCTGCCCTTGAGATATGATAGGCTTCCGCTTACTTCGACCTCGCTGGAACTTTCTGACAGTTCACAAACCCTATTGGAGTACAACAGCACCATGCGCAGGAAATAATTCACCCACACTTCCGGGTGAGGCGGATTGTTTCTTCCTGAGTAATAGAGTGCCGGCAACCCCATCTGCATTGACTCATAGTATTCATCGATGTCATATGCGAAGTATTCCTCCAATGAACCGATACCATTGAACCCATATCCGTTGATATCCAGGATGTATCCTGACAGCAGACGTGCGGTTCTGCCGTTTCCATCTTCAAACGGGTGTATCGTGACCAATTGGTAGTGTACTACTGCTGCAACTATCAATGGGTGATCATCCGTAGTATTCACATAATCGACCAGCTCATCCAACAGTTCCGGTATCTCGAGGTAATCTGGTGGAATATAATCAGGATTCCCGGTCTTGGAATCATAAACCGCAAACAGCACGCCGGGAGGCATAGCACCTCGCAATCCGATTTTCTCCTCAGATGCACCTTTCTCAACACATTCCTGGACATCCAAAATCAGCTTTCTGGAAAACTTCTCTTTCCTTTTCGCCTTGTCTTCCAGATAATTCAGAGCAAGATAGTAATTGCGCACTTCCTGTTCCGGCTTAAGGAAATGCTTTCTTTCATCCCGCTCTATTACTTCAGCAACCTGCTGTTCAGAGAGGGGATTACCTTCTATCTTATTTG
>JAFVFA010000075.1 GCA_017475725.1 Spirochaetales bacterium | reverse complement strand
CCAGCATCAGGACAGAAAGCCTGTCAGACCTGTTGTAGGCCATGAAGTTCTCTATGGCAAAGGCCCTGTCTGAATCTGACGGTTCCTCTGCAAGCAGAAGGTAAAGAACCAGACTCTCCATCGCCTGGTCGCCTCTGCCCATGGCAAGGAACGACCTGGCCTTGAGAAGATAGTCATCTGCAGTCAGGTTCTGCTTCCTGTTCAGCTTGCTGATAACAGCCCTGTAGTCACCCTTGTTGTAGGACCTTTCGACATTGGAGCATGAAGCAAGGGCAAGAAGGCAGACAACAGAAATAAACAAGGGGACTGCAAAAATTGAAAAGAACTTCTTCACAACTGCAATCCCCCTTTCAAATAACAATGAAGGCCCTTCATAAGCCGAGTTCTGTTTATGCAATCATCTATCTGGGATTGCCGTCACCGACAATCTCTAGCGGCCTACCCGCGTGACTGGGACGGACAATCCACACGCTTCTTGGCCTTGCTCCTGACGAGGTTTACCATGCGAAACGCATTGCTGCATTCCCGGTGGGCTCTTACCCCACCCTTTCACCCTTACCTGCGTCGCCGCAGGCGGTCTGCTCTCTGTTGCACTCTCTGTAGCCTTACGGCTCCCGGGCGTTACCCGGCGTCATGTCCTGTGGAGCTCGGACTTTCCTCTCGGGCGCCGGAAGGCCGGCACCTAAGCGATTGCTTGAAGAACCTTCAACAATATCGGAATCAAATGGTATCCAGATCGTCGAATCCGCTGTCACCCATGAAGTCTGAGCCTTCTCCGGACTCATCTCCGACCTCGTCCTCATCCTCAGATGTGAAGAGGTTGTCGAAGTGCTCGTCATCTGCACTGTCCTCATAGAAGAGAACACGGCTGCAGTACGGGCAGAAGTGGATGTCGCTCTCCTCGTTGGAGGAGTCCTCGTTCAGTGTTGACCTTCTGACATCGTTGACGAACTGGGCCGGAAGAGTCATGTGGCATCCCTCACAGACTATGCCGTGGACAGGGACTATTCCTACACCGCCCTTGTTGCGGATGATCCTCTCGAACTTGAACAGAAGGTTCTGGTCGAAGTCCTTTGCAAGCTCGTCCTTCTCTGCGATGATCTTGTCCAGCTCAGCCTGCTTCTCTGCAATCTGTGAATCCTTGACCTTGGTCTCCTCCTCGACCTCCTCGGTCTGCTGGGCCATGATCTCCTCCTGGATTGTGAGCTTGGTGTTCAGCTCATCGTAGAACTTCTCCTTGGCAATGAGCCCCTTGCGCAGCGTCTGCTCTGCGTTCTTGGCCTCCTCTATCTCCTTCTGAAGGGTCTCGAACTCTCTGGCCTGAGTGATGGTCTCCATCATCTTCTCACAGGTCTCGCGCTTGACACCGGCCTCATCGAGTCTGGTGCGGAGGCTCTTGAGCTCTTCCTTCACTCTCTCACTCTTCTCGTGCAGTTCAAGGTAGGTGATCTTCGTCTTCTGAAGAACAGCTTCCTTATCGGCCAAGGCCATCGGAATCTCTTTGATCTCATCTTCGATAGCGAACATCTTGGCCAGTACAACCTGAAGCTGGCTCAATGTGGTGTAGATCTCTTTCATACCTTAATCACTCCTAAATATCTCATATCAGACGTAATCTTTAAGCTTCTTGGCGCGCTTCGGATGTCTCAGTCTTCTGAGCGCCTTGGCCTCGATCTGTCTGATTCTTTCTCTGGTGACTTCAAAATACAACCCAACTTCTTCCAGTGTCAATGAGTATCCATCCTCAAGACCGAATCGCATCTTGAGAACCTCCTGCTCCCTTGGAGGAAGTGTTGCAAGAACCTCTCTGAGCTGCTCCTGAAGGAGGGCGAACGACGTCTGTGTGGCCGGGTTCTCCACATCCTTGTCCTCGATGAACTCGGACAGTAGGGAATCCTCCTCCTCTCCGACCGGGGTCTCAAGGCTGATAGGCTCCCTTGCAACGTTCTTGACGGTCTTGACCTTGCTCTCAGGCCAGCCGAGCTTCTGGGCGATCTCCTCGTCGGTCGGCTCCCTTCCAAGGCTCTGCATGAGGATCCTTGACTCCCTGACGACCTTGTTGATCTGCTCGATCATGTGGACAGGGACCCTGATAGTCCTTGCCTGGTCGCTGATGGACCTTGTGATTGCCTGGCGGATCCACCATGTGGCATAGGTGGAGAACTTGTAGCCCTTGCGGTACTCGAACTTCTCGACGGCCTTGATCAGACCGATGTTACCTTCCTGGATGAGATCGAAGAAGTGGAGACCCCTGTTGGTGTACTTCTTGGCGATGGAGACGACAAGTCTGAGGTTCGCCTGGATCAGGCGGTCCTTTGCAGTCTTGAGCATCCTCATCCCGCGCTTGATCTCAAGTGCCTGGGCAAGGATGACATCGCAGTTGTCCTCGAACTCGAACTCTATCTTCCTCAGTCCCCTGACGGTGGTCTGGT
>JAFVFA010000074.1 GCA_017475725.1 Spirochaetales bacterium | reverse complement strand
GAGTACGGAGAGGTCACATCCACATCCAACTGCACCGACTACCAGAGCCGAAATCTGAACGTCAGGTACAAGGACGATGACGGCAAGTCAAAGTACGTACACATGCTGAACGGCACTGCAGTTGCCCTTTCAAGGGCCGTGGTCGCGGTGCTTGAGAATTACCAGAGGGAGGACGGGAGCATTGAGATCCCGAAGGCCCTTGTCCCGTTCATGGGTGGCAGGACAGAGATCAGAAGATAAAACCAAGGAGGATCGCCATGGTCGTTGATGTATCGGCATTGACCACTGACTTCTACGAGCTGACTATGATGCAGGGTTATTTCCTCAACAACGAGAACCCTGACGTCGTGTTTGACATGTTCTACAGGAAGAATCCGTTCGATGGCGGCTATGCTGTCTTCGCAGGTCTGGGCGAGCTGCTTCCGCAGCTGGAGAGCCTGAACTTCAGTGCAAACGACATCGCCTACCTGAAGAGTCTGAATATCTTCGACCAGCGTTTTCTAGACTACCTTTCGACCTACAGGTTCAAGGGTGACATCTACGCCCCCAAGGAGGGTACCACTGTGTTCCCCGGCGAGCCTCTGGTCAGGGTCCACACGAAGCTCATTGACGCACAGCTCATAGAGAGCCTTCTGCTGAACACCGTGAACTTCCAGACCCTTATAGCCACAAAGGCAATGCGGGTCTGCACCGCAGCCGGCAGCGGGGCTGTGATGGAGTTCGGTCTCAGACGTGCACAGGGTATGGACGGAGGCCTTTCCGCCTCACGTGCCGCCTACATCGGTGGCTGCAAGCTCACCAGCAACACTCTTGCAGGCAAGGTCTTCGGCATTCCGGTCGGTGGTACTATGGCCCACAGCTGGGTCATGGCATATGACAACGAGCTTGAGGCCTTCAGGGAATTCGCCAAGATCTACCCGAACAACTGCGTCCTGCTGATCGACACATACGACACTTTGGGAAGCGGAATAGAGAACGCCATAATAGTCGGGAAGGAGCAGAAGGCCAAGGGCCTGAAGATAGGCGTCAGGATCGATTCCGGTGACCTCTCGTACCTTGCACGTGCCGTGAGGCAGCGTCTCGATGACGCCGGCCTGACCGATGCCACAATCTGCGTGTCAAACGATCTGACTGAGCAGATCATAACGACTCTGGTGACGGACAACGTCCCGATCGACTCTTGGGGAGTCGGAACCAACCTTGTGACTGGTGGTGACCAGGCGGCCCTTGGAGGGGTCTACAAGCTCTCCGCGAAGGGCAGAAAGGATGGAACCTATCAGCCTACAATCAAGGTCAGCAACTCCTCAGCGAAGACCACAAACCCCGGAATCAAGCAGATATACAGGTTCTACGGACACGACGGGCTGGCGATCGCTGACCTCATAACCCTTGATGAGGAGGAGATAAAGACAGGTGAGGACCTGATATTCTACCATCCGGTGACCGATGGAGACCTGTTCCTTCTCAGAGGAGGGAAGTACGAGAAGGTGGAGAAGCTTCTTGGATGCGTCATGAAGGACGGCAAGATCTGCGTCGAAAGGAGGTCTCTCAAGGAGATACAGGATTACGCAAAGGAAAGCCAGAGCCACTTCCACAGAAGCTACAAGAGACTTATCAATCCGCATATCTACAAGGTCTCCCTCTCAAAGAGGCTGAAGAACCTGAAGCATGACCTGATCCTCGAATCAAAAGGAATTCCTGCAAATGGCAAATGACCTGAGTCCCTACAGAAAGAGGGTGTCCGGCCTCAGATGGGGCATCCTGATCTCGATTCTTCTGTTTGCGGTCTTCGCCGTGTTCACCTGGTGCGTCACATGGTATGACATGCAACCCATAGGCATAAACGGGGCCTATGTAGGCTTCGGCACAATCAACAAGGCTTTCCATGACATGTTCCCGGGCGATGCGGGGTGCTACAATGCAACTGAGGTCATGGGACAGTTCTGCATTCTTGTGGCTGCATGCAACGCACTGCTTGCACTGGGGAACCTGATCCATAGCAGGGGGTTCCGCAGAATGGGCAAGAGATATCTGATAACCATGTTCTACTATGCTGTGATAGTTGCGCTCTACATAGCGTTCTCCCTGATACCGATAAACTCAAGGCCGAACAACTACGAGCAGTCCTATCCGTCCAGCCATACACTTGTGGGTCTGTGCGTCCTGTACAGCGAGATCGTCCTTCTTGGCTACGGCGCAAAACGCAACAGGGACTGGATTGTGATCTTCGACATTGCCCTGTCAATACTGATGACGGCCATGGTGGTCTTCAGGCTTCTCAGCGGAGTCCACTGGTTCACTGACATTGTAGGAGGGGTTCTTCTATCCCTTGCCCTGATGTGCATCTACAGGACTCTTGTCAGGTATTTTGACCATCCTTAGAGGCCAGTTCGCTTGCCTTCATCATTGTGACACCCTTTGCTCCCAGACTGTGTATGACCTGGTCGAGCTTGCGCTTGCGGTGCTCGTTCTCTGAGAAGAGGCTGTCCTGCATGGGGGCATCGCCCTTGTAGAGCTGATACAGCCCAAGCCCTATCAGTCTGATTCCCTGTCCGCTCTTCCACTTTGACAGAAGAAGCTTCCGGGCCATGGCGTAGATCTGGTCTGCATTCAGTATGGGGTCATCAGGCGTGTCCTGGACCGTTATGGTCCTGAAGTCCGCACCCCATCTCAGCTTGAGTCCCACTGTCCTGGCCATTACGCCTTCATCGAATGACCTTGCCATCAGCTCAGAGCTCATGCCCAGAAGGATCTGGCATAGCGTCTGCTCATCAACTATGTCTTCAATGAAGGTTGTCTCTGTGGAAATCGAGTGTGTCTTGGACTTCTGGTACATTATTCCAGGGTCCTGACCTCTGCAGGCCTGATAAAGGAACTGCCCGAAGGAGTTGCCGATCATCCTCTGAAGCTGGGCAAGCTCGTAGCTCCTGACCTGGGCTGGGGTCTGTATCCTGTGGGCCTCAAGCACCTTCATGCCGCTCTTGCCAAGGCCCCAGAGCTTCTTCAACCCGATGGCATCTATGAAGACCTGCTCCTTCCCGGGAGACACAAGGCAGATCCCGTCCGGTTTGTTGTAGTCGCTGGCCATCTTGGCGATGAACGGGGAGGTCGCAATTCCGATGCTCATGGTTATTCCGACCTCTTCCTTGACCCTTCTCTTCATGGTCATCGCAAGCTGCTTTGCAGGACCGAAGAGCCTTCTTGTCCCTGTCATGTCAAGCGATGCCTCGTCTATCGAGACCTGATGCATCTCCGGGGCGTACTCCCTGAGTATGCCCATCACCTGCTTGGAGACCCTGCTGTAGAGATGCATGTCCCCGGGGATGTAGATTCCGTTGGGGCAGAGCCTGTAGGCCTGTAGGGTGGGCATTGCGCTGTGGACCCCGAAGACCCTTGCCTCGTAGGAGCATGTGGAGACCACGCTCCTTGGGCCCACCATCCCTATGATCAGGGGTTTGCCCCTGTATTCGGGGTGGTCACGCTGCTCAACAGAGGCGAAGAAGGCATCAAGATCGACATGGAAAAACACTTTTCCGTCAGGCATGCCCCAATTCTATCACACCATTCGCCTCTTGTCTTGAAACCCGGTTGAATATAATATTGCTGCTATGAAGGAAATCGATTTTACACCATCAGGCATCTGTGCCAGGAACATCAAGATAACCCTGGATGACGAGAACAGGGTTCAGGATCTGAGATTCGTCGGAGGTTGCGACGGCAACCACAAGGGGCTCAACGCCCTGATCAAGGGGATGAAGGCCGAAGAGGCCATCGAGCGACTCAGCGGAATCACCTGCGGGTTCAGGACCACATCCTGCCCTGACCAGGTTGCTGTTGCGCTCAGGCAGGCAAACATTCAGTGAAGTGACTCCCGCTGGTTCTTGTCATACTGTGTCTCTGTGCAGGGTCCCTGTTCGCCGAGGACCCCAGACTGGCCGCAATGGGCGGAATAGGCATAGGTGTGTCCGGGACCAACATGCAGAGCTATCCCAACCCTGCAGCCATATTCTTCGATGACAATGACTTCACGTTCGCCTTCAGGGGGATCCTCGGTGACACGGCGGGTGTCGCAAGCTGGCCGTATCTGCCTGAGACCTCGATCAGCGGCATGTTCGTCAGCGAGATGATCACCATGGGCATTGACGTCACGTTCGCAGCGGGGAATCCGAATCTGGACTTTGACCATGTGGACATGTTCCAGACAAGCACGCTTCAGGTCAACTTCTGTGCGGGCTATGGCCCGGTGAGCGCCGGAATAGGTGTATCCGGAGGCTCCGTGAGACAGAGGCTCGATGTCGTCATGAAGGATGTCCCGGACTACTTCATGCAGACCATGCTCTCAAAGTATGACCGTGTGGTGAACTCCGAGTACATCCAGGTCGATGCCGGTCTGATGCTTGAGTTCAGACAGTTCCATTTCGGCATGCTGCTTGACAATGTGCTGGACAAGGACGGCTCAAGCACAACATTCACGTGGAGGTCCCTGTTCGCGGAGGCAGGCATCGGGGCCTATTGGAGCAGGAGCGAGTACTCTGCAAGGGGAAGGATGAACAATCTGGTCTACAGCGCAGGACTGGAGCTCACAAGGCTGTTCGATCGGGGGAACGTGGGCATGAACGTGGGAGGCGAGGTCAAGTTCAGGCTTGTCAGAGACTCCAGCGTCAGCGTAAGGGCCGGTTATTCGGCTGAGTTCGACACGTTCGGCTCCGGCACTGTGACAACCGGTCTTGGGGTTGCGTTCAGGAACGTGGAGCTTGCATTGAATCTGCAGGCGCCGATCGGTTCCGATCCCAGCCTGAAGGCCTACGGGACGCTGTTATTCTGACTTTATTGACATTCGGTGTTATGACAGTTAATATGTTCTAGAAATTTCTATCAGGAGCAAAGAATATGTCAAAGGCACATAGAGGTACAGGTTTGAACGAAATCGCCTATGGCGGACGTGGAACATGCCCGGTCTGCAAGAGAGAAGCCATCAAGGTCATCTACGAGGTCACAGTCGACGGAGAGACCAAGAAGGTCTGCAAGCAGTGCAAGGCCAAGCTTTCAAAGTGACAGGCTTATAAAGTTCAAGCAAAGGGGCTCCTCCACAAGGAGCCCAATTTTTTCAGGTTAGGGAGGTTCCCATGAAGAGCATGACCGCATATGGCTACGGAGAGTTCCAGAACGAGAACTACGTTATGGTTATGGAGCTCAAGAGCTACAACAACAGATATCTTGAGATCAGCTTCAATGCCCCACCGTATCTCTCCGCATATGAGAATGTGATCACGTCCCTGATAAAGGAGCATGCACAGCGCGGGCACATAGACATCTCCATCAGGGTCAAGAACATCAGGAGCAACGTGGAGGTCAGTGTTGACACCGATGTGGCCAATGCCTACATCAAGGCCATCAAAGAGGTCTACAATCTGGCACAGGAACTCAAGCCGCGGTTCAACATGGGTGACATCCTCTCTCAGGATGGTGTCCTGTCAAGCATCAGAACAGATGGAATAGAGGCCTATCAGGAAGGTCTGGACCATTGTACTGAGATTGTCCTCAAGCAGTTCGATGATGCAAAGGCACGTGAGGGACTGGTCACCAGAAACGACCTGACCGTGAAGATTGATGCAATAGCCCATTCCCTGGAGGTCGTCAGATCCAATGTGGACGGCCTTGAGGAGATGATCCGCAGGAACCTGACGGACAGGATCCACGAGATGCTGGGGGACCAGCACTATGACGAGAACAGGATCCTGACCGAGGTTGCGGTAATGCTCAACAGATACACGATCAACGAGGAGGTCGTCAGACTCGGTGCCCACATCGCGGAGTTCAGGAAGCTTCTCGGAAGCGAGGAGGCCGTGGGCAAGAGGATGGACTTCCTCTGCCAGGAGATGAACAGGGAGATCAACACCATCGGGTCCAAGAGCCAGATGGTCCAGGTGAATCTTGAGGTTGTCAACATGAAGGATTCGTTGGAGAATATCCGTGAGCAGATAAGGAACATCGAGTAAGCTGGAAGGAGGATTTCCACTATGAGGATTGCAGTATCAGGAAAGAGCGGATGTGGCAACACCACAGTTTCCACTATGCTTGCCGAAAGGCTCGGATATCCGATGATCAACTTCACATTCCGCCAGATGGCCCAGGAGAGGAACATGGATTTCTGGGACTTCTGTGCCCTTGCGAACCGTGATGACAACATAGACAAGGAGCTTGACAGAAGACAGGTCGAGATGGCGATGGCCAAGGAGAACTGTGTTCTTGGTTCCCGACTTGCCATATGGATGCTCAAGGATGCCGACTTCAAGGTCTATCTTCTGGCCTCTGACATGGAGAGGGCAAGAAGGATCACAAAGCGTGAGGGCGGGACAATTGAGGAGCGTCTTGCACAGACCCAGGACCGCGATTCCCATGACACTGAACGCTACGGAAGGATATACGGTATCAACAACAACGACACCAGCCAGGCGGACCTTGTCATAGACACAGAGGGCAAGACTCCGGAGCAGATCGTTGACCTGATCATGGAAGCCATTGCGGCTTTCCAGAAAAAATGAAAACTGATATATTCACATATTGCAGCGAAAATTGAAGGAGAATCACCTTGAGCATTCCACTTGATACACTTGTAGACAAAGACGTCAACGTTTATGAAATGACATGCGTAGCCATCAAGGAGGCAGCCATCATGGCAGCTGACAAAGAGGCTGAGGCAGCTCTGGATGAGAAGCATGAGAAGGTCGTCTCTGCAGTTCTCACAAAGGTACTCAACGACGAAGTAGAGTATACGCCAGTCGAGAAGTGAGTCCTTCCAGATCAAAGGAAAGAAAAGCAGTTTTTCTCTTCGGTCCGACAGCAGTGGGCAAGACCCGACTGCTGTTTGATTTTTTCTCCGAAGGATGTGAGGTCGTAAACGCCGATTCGGTGCAGGTCTACAGGCATCTGGACATAGGCTCGGCAAAGGCCGACGGCTCAGTCCTTGAGCGCGTTCCGCACCATCTCATTGACATCCTCGACCCTTGGGAGACATATAACGTCGCTGATTTCATACGTCTTGCAGATGCGGCCTGCGAGGACATATGGGCAAGGGGGAGGATCCCTGTCATCTCAGGTGGGACGGCCTTCTATTTCAAGCACTTCATGTTCGGTCTCTCCGAGGCCCCACAGTCGGATCCCGAGACAAGGAGGACGGTAGAGCTGTTCATCAGGGACCAGGGACTCCAGAAGGCCCATGACTATCTGAGGATAGTCGATCCCGTCTCCGCGGAACGGATAAACCCGAACGACAGCTACAGAATCTCAAGGGCCATAGAGGTGTACCGGGTCTCCGGAAAGCCCCTTTCAAGCTTTGCACTACCGACAACACCCAGAAACGACATGACCATACTCTCCATTGGTCTGACAAGAGGGCGGGATGAGCTTAAAGGGCGCATCAGAATGCGTGTTGACCAGATGTTCGACCAAGGGCTTGTGGCTGAGATCAGAAGTCTTCTGTCCATGGGTGCCAACCCTGAATGGCAGAGCATGCAGGGGATAGGCTACAGGGAGTTCATGAACCACGTGTATACAGGTGACGCCGAATCCTCCATCAGGAGACTTGACGCAATGGATGGGGATGAGCTCTCGGTCATACGTGATGAGATAACCATGAACTCCGTGCACTATGCGAAGCGGCAGATGACGTTCTTCCGCAGCTTCGCCGATGTCCATTGGATCGAGCCCGATGACATCGGAGGCATGGAGTCGCTGCTCAAAGGTTTCCTTGACATCCCGTTGCAGAAACATAGTACTTAATATATAATAAGCACGAATGGAGCGCACATACATTGCCATTGACCTCAAATCCTTCTATGCCTCGGCCGAATGCAGGCGGCTCAAGCTTGACCCCCTGAACACCAATCTGGTTGTTGCGGACTCGTCAAGGACTGACAAGACCATCTGCCTTGCCGTGTCTCCTCCGCTGAAGGCCCTTGGCGTTCCCGGGCGTCCAAGGCTCTTCGAGGCCAAGGAGGTCGTGCAGCGCATAAACGCGGAGCGCAAGCTGAAGGCTCCAGGCCATAGGTTCAGGGACAAGTCCTGCTACGCATCGGAACTTGCTGCGGATCCGTCCCTTGAGCTGGATTTCGTTGTGGCCCCTCCGCACATGGCGCATTACATGAACGTAAGCGCATCCATCTATGACATATACCTGAACTACATAGCCGCTGAGGACATCCATGTCTACTCGATAGATGAGGTCTTCATGGATGTCACCCACTATCTCGGGACCTATGGGATGACAGCCCATGAGCTTGCCCGGAAAATGATCAGTGATGTCCTGAAGCACACAGGCATAACGGCCACAGCGGGGATAGGGCCGAACCTCTATCTCTGCAAGGTTGCCATGGACATAATAGCCAAGCACATACCTGCGGATGAGGACGGTGTCAGAATAGCAGAGGTGGATGAGATGTCCTACCGCAGACAGCTCTGGAACCATACCCCTCTGACCGACTTCTGGCGTGTTGGACATGGATATGCGGCAAAGCTTTCCGCTTTCGGTATGAATACCATGGGCGATGTAGCCAGAATGTCTTTGAGGAACGAGAGGCTGCTGTATGAGCTCTTCGGTGTCAATGCGGAGCTTCTGATCGACCATGCCTGGGGCTGGGAGCCGTGCACCATAGCACAGATCAAGGCCTACAGGCCGGATAGCAACAGCCTGAGCTCAGGGCAGGTGCTTCCTGAGCCTTACAGCTTTGAGAAGGGCCTTCTCATAGCCAAGGAGATGGCGGACAGCCTTGCATTGGACCTGGTGTCCAAATCCCTTGTAACCAATTCGGTGGGACTGTATGTGAACTATGACGCCAAGTGCCCTGATGACTTCAATGGTCCGTTCGCCTTTGACTGGTATGGCAGGAAAGCACCCAAGAGCGTCCACGGTTCCGTCCGCTTCGATGAGTACACATCCTCAGCAGACGAGATCCGCAATGCGATAGCCGGGATATTCGAGCAGATTGTGGACAAGAGGCTATTTGTGCGTCGGCTGAACGTGGCGGCTGGCAATGTGGTCCTTGAAGGCTATGAGGAACCCTGCAGCAACGAACAGCTGGACCTTTTCACCGACTATGACGAGGTCCGGGCGGAGAGAAGCAGGCGGAGGGAGCGGCAGAGCAAGGAGAAGCGTCAGATGCTTGCGGCGCTTGAGATCCGCAAGCGGTTCGGCAAGAATGCGATAGTGAGGGGCATGGACCTTGAGGAAGGGGCCAAGACCATGGAGAGGAACAACCAGATAGGGGGACACAAGGCATGAAGGACGACTATTCGGACATAATCAACCTTGAGCACCACAAGTCTGAGAACTACCCATGGATGCCTGAGTCGGACAGGGCTGCGCAGTTCGCACCTTTCGCCGCCCTTGTCGGATTCGATGATCTGATAAGGAAGACTGCGGAGCAGCATCTCAGGAAGGTCGAGGAACGGCACAGCCAGGATTTTTAAAAATGAAACATCGTTCCATTTTTTGTTGACCGACTCCGTTTTCCAATGTATCCTAAGTAACAGATGAAATGGAGGATGCAATGGCAAACAGATATGTCACATTCGGTGAGATAATGCTCAGACTCAAATCCCCTGAGCATGAGAGGTTCTTCCAGTCCCCGCTCCTTGAGGCCACATTCGGCGGCGGAGAGGCCAATGTAGCGGTTTCGCTTGCTACTTTCGGTGAGAAGGCCACATTCGTGACGGCCCTTCCGCAGAATGCGATCGGCGAGGCTGCACTGGCAGAGCTCAGAAAGCACAATGTTGATACTAGCTTCATACACATGACCAAGAACGGAAGGGTAGGAATCTACTATCTCGAGACCGGTGCAAACCAGAGGCCAAGTCTGGTCGTCTATGACAGAGAGAACAGCAGTGTGGCGACCTCGAGACCTGAGGACTATGATTTCAAGGCCATCATGGACGGTGCCACATGGTTCCATGTGACGGGTATCACACCTGCAGTCAGCCAGAGCTGCGCAGACTGCGCGCTTGAGGCCATGAAGGCTGCAAAGAAGGTTGGGGCAACGGTGTCCATCGACCTCAACTACAGGAAGAAGCTCTGGAAGTACGGGAAGACAGCACCTGAGGTCATGCGTGAGCTTACTAAGTACGCTGATGTCGTGATCGCCAACGAGGAGGACATCCAGAAGTGCCTTGGAATCGAGCTTGACCAGGATGTCACATCCGGAGAGCTGGACAAGAATGCATACAAGGCTCTGACTGACAAGGTCAAGGAGCAGTTCCCGAACGTGAAGCAGGTGGCTGTGACGCTGAGGGAGTCCAAGAGCGCAGACCACAACGGCTGGTCGGCGGCACTCAACGGAAAGACAGGCTTCTACTTCTCACGTCACTATGAGATCACGGACATCATCGACAGAGTCGGTGGTGGTGACAGCTTCTCAGCCGGAATCATATTCGGGCTTTCCAACTACGATGACGAGCAGTATGCTCTCAACTTCTCGGTTGCGGCTTCAGCCCTGAAGCACACGATCCCG
>JAFVFA010000073.1 GCA_017475725.1 Spirochaetales bacterium | reverse complement strand
CACAAATGAGAGTTCAGTGACGGTGGAAAATATCTCAAGCACGTTGATGCTGTTCCATGCAAGCCTTCTTGCGGACTCATACACAATCCCTGGGTTCTGGATCTCCGGAGAGCCCCAGACCATGGAGAGCGCCACCATATCCACCTGCTTGTACAGCAGCTTGCTTCCCTTTGTCATCTCCTCTATCGCAGGAAGGAGCGCCTCCGACACACCTATGGTCACAGTGTCCGAGCTTGTGACTATGTTCATGAAGTCGTTTCCGCCGTTCTTGACGGCAAGGTCATAGAGGGCCCCTATCCGCTGGACAAGGGACGGGGTCTTCATGAAGTCAAGGTAGGCGATGTTCGTATGCATGACTATGGTGTACTTCAGGTCCTCTGTGGTCACCGGACTGCTGTCCCGCTGAAGCTCCTCCCCGTAGCGTCTGAGTGCCATGATGATTGCGGAGGCCCGGACATCCCTGCTGCATGAGGCCGAGACCTCATCTATGATGCTCTCAGCGAAGTTCGAGTAGTTCAGAAACCCCTTTCTGAGCACGTCCCTCATGAAAGGTGTCTTGTCCACAATCTCCCTGACCTTTCTGCTTACAGATTCCGCCATAATCCCTCCAAATACGATTGGTGTTATTATAATAACTCAAACTGCGTATTTGCAACAGAAATCTCAGCTGAACAACTCAAAATGCAGTTACACCTAGTGTCTCGACAGAGTTAATATAAAGAATTACGTTAGGACTAGACACTAGACAAAAGAATAGTGTATCCTATGAGTCACAAGAAGAGGAAATGACACTATGAGATGCCCTGCATGCGGAGAAATGGAAGACAAGGTCCTGGAGACCAGAACAACCAACAGTGGAAGCGCCATGAGAAGGCGCAGAGTCTGCCTGAAGTGCGGCTACAGGTTCACAAGCTATGAGCGTGTAGAGGACAAGCCCATAGTGGTCATCAAGAAGAACGGGGACCTCCAGAACTTCGACATCACAAAGATCGAGCGCGGCATCAGGATGTGCACGGACAAGAGAAACATCAGTGCCGAGACCATAGAGAACCTTATAGCTGACGTCGAGGAGGCCATCAAGATCCAGGCGGGCAGCAAGCACGAGATAACCAGCTCCGCAATCGGAGAGGAGACTCTGAAGCAGCTCTACAAGATCGACAAGGTCGCATACATCAGATTCGCATCAGTGTACAGGGCCTTCGACAATGTGGAGCAGTTCATCAAGGAGATCGAGTCACTGGCCCAGAAGGCCGAGGCTTAGGCCTTCACATCGAACCACTTACCGGTAAGGGACCTCTCTATGGATTCGTTCAGGTGCTCAGGGCGCAGTATCTCGTTCCCGGCATCAAGGCAGAAGTTGTCGCTCATGCCTGAGATGTAGTCGAAGACCAGCCTGTCCAGATTCCCGTCATGCTCCATGTAAGCGTCCTTCTTCTCTATCACATAGTTGTAGAAGCCGGCGCTGAGCATGTTGCCCTCCTGGAAGTAGGGCTCGCTCTCGAACCCGTTCTTGTCCAGAAGCTCAGAAAGGTATTCGTAGATCAGATTGATCAGTCGGGTGAAGTACTTGTGGTAGCCTGAGAGCATCGGTGAAAGGTAGATGTTCTTGTAGTTGAAGTCCTTCATCACACGGACGGCCTCATAGACATCCTCGGAGAACGCTATGGCCCCCTCCTTCTCGGAATTTGAGATCAGATCCTCCACCAGAGTGTTGATTATCTCGCTGTTGTTCGAGCCCAGCACCTTCTTGCATATCTCCGGGATGTCGGAGTTCTTCACTATCCCAAGGCGGGCCGCATCCTCAAAATCCCTTCCGAGATAGGCAATCTGATCGGAGAAACGAACCACACAGCCCTCCCAGGTAGCTGGTCTGATGCCGTTTTTGGTCGTTATCGATGACAGGTCCTTGACCTTGCTGTCAGGTGTGATGGACCTTATGAAGTGCTCGCCGCAGTGGCTTATTATCCCGTCGCGGACCGCGTATGTCAGGTTCAGCGGAGAGAGGAAGTCAACCACCCTCAGTCCGTTGACCTCGTGCTCGAAGCTCGGCAGTCCATTCTTGACCATCAGGTCGGACAGTATGTGCTCCCCTATGTGGCCGAACGGCGTGTGCCCCAGGTCATGGCCTATTCCTATGGCCCATGAGAGCTCGTCGTCCAGATCCAGTCCCTTGCAGATTGTGGTGGCTATGGAAGCCACATGCAGGACATGCTCCATCCTTGTGCATATGTGGTCGTTGCTCGGGGCGAAGAACACCTGGGTCTTGTGTTTGAGGCGTCTGAACGGAGAGCTGTGCAGGATTGCAGTGGTATCGCGGTAGTACGGCGATCTGAAATCACCCATTGTCCTTGTTCTGACTCT
>JAFVFA010000072.1 GCA_017475725.1 Spirochaetales bacterium | reverse complement strand
GGTAGACATGCTCCTGGAAGCCCGTCTCTATGGTCTCCGTGACTATCCTGTCAGCCTTCCTGAAGGCCTCGTCCACATCGCCCACATTAAGCTCAAGCGAGCAGTGGATGTTGTTGTCGTTGACGAACGCACCGCCCTTGCATGCAAGACCCTCGTCGATTGTGACCGCAGGGGTGAGCTCTTCATAGTCTATCCGGATCTGCTCTCTGAGGTCCTCCACAGTGGTCTTGTCTGATCCGACCAGGATTCCGATGGTCTCTCCCACATACCTGACCTCGTTCTCTGCAAAGCACTTCCAGTCGGTGGCTATCATATGCAGATGGTTGTGGCCTCCCTCAGGGATGTCCTTGTAGGTGATGAACCTGTACCCCTCCGGCATCTCAGGGAGATGGATGGCCTTGATGATTCCCCTCGGGATGCTCGAACGCACAAGGCGTCCCCAAAGGCAATCCTCAAACTTGTAGTCGGAGATGTACTTCACGGTCCCTTCGCTCTTCGAGAAGGCATCGACTCTCCTGACAGCTTTTGAAATGTCGCCTACCACCATTATGTTTCTCCTTGCATAATCGTTGTTCCACAATACGAAACATAGCCGCAGAGACTCCCCTACGGCTATGTCCTATGCACATGTTAATATAAAATCTGCGTTCTTCCTAGCGCATTATACCACTGGTTCCCTCAGCAGGCAACTTGTCAGTTCTCTCCCACAGACGCTTGGCGACCTCTGCGGCCTTGGCATAGATCTCCTTCTCGTCGAAATCGAACCTGTGGTTCTCCATGACAAGCTTTCCGTTGATCATCACTGACTCCACGCAGTTGCTGCTCATGCCCCAGTTGAAGTGCCCTGCGTAGTTCTCAGCCACAAGCGGTGTCGGGTTCTGGTAGTCCAGGATGTCAAGGTCAGCCTTGTAGCCCGGCTCGATCCGTCCGAACCTCTCACCCTTGAAGTACTTCTCAAGGAGCCTGTTGGCGTTTGTCAGCGCCCTCTGGTAGTCTCCCGGCCAGTAGGGGCCCTTTGCGTCGCGGTTCTTCAGGAAGGCGATCTTGCACTCCTCGAACATGTTGCTTCCGCAGCCGTCGGTTCCCATGATCAGGTTCTTGACCTTTGGCAGGTACTTCGGGTACCCGACCTCGTTGTTCATGTTGCTTCTTGGGTTGTGGGCAAGGAAGCAGCCCCTCTCGTTCAGGAGGTCAACCTCATGCTCGTTGAGCCAGATGCCGTGGACAAGAAGGGTCTTGTCGTCAAGAAGCCCATGCCTGTCCAGACGGTCCACTATGTCCTCGTTGTAGAAATGGTGGGACCAGACGCTGTCGTACTCCCCCTCAGCCACGTGCAGGTGCATTCCACGGCCTGTGACCCTTGCGGAATCGGCCAGCATCTCCATGCCCTCCTCGGGGATCGTGAACGGGGCATGTCCTCCGACCATCGCCTCGCAGAGAACGTATTCGCCCTTCCTTCTGCGGTCATCGACCTCCTTGGCGAACCTGATGCCCTCCGCCACACCGTCTCTGATCTCCTTCATGCCGTAGTTCCGGTCCGTGATTCCGTAGGCGACTATTCCCCTAAGACCGAACCTCTCCATTCCGGAGGCTATGGTTGAAAGGCTTCCACCGATGTAGTTAGGGCTCTCATGATGGTCTATGCATGAAGTTGTGCCGTTCTTTATGGCATCAAGGGTACAGATAAGGGAACTGTAGTACAGAGACTCCTCGTCCAGTGCACGGTCCAGTCTCCACCACCACTCCTTCAGAATCTGGATCAGATCCGTCTGGGGTCCGGAGGAGATCATCATGGCGCGGCTGAGGCCACTGTAGTAGTGGTGATGTCCGCAGACCATGCCCGGTATGACGGTCTTGCCGTCACCGTCTATGATCTTGTCAGCCTTGATGTCCTTGGCGGCGTTCTTGCTGACCGCCCTGATCTTGTCATCCTCTATGACCACATCCACTCCGCACAGGACCTGGATGGGCTCCATGGTCTGGACGACCCTGGTGTTTCTGATTACCGTCACCATGTTCACTCCTCCACTCTGGTAAGCAGGTAGTCATAGCTTATGAAGACCTGCTCTATGAGCTCCTTGACCAGTTCAGGGACATCTCCGACAAGCTG